>CAZJEV010000031.1:0-10465 GCA_964545215.1 Candidatus Woesearchaeota archaeon | reverse complement strand
TTTGTTCCTAAAAGAGCGTAGCAATGCTCATCATTAATGCTTGCATGCCCAACTAACATTACTTCCGCACAATCAGACAAAGCCATGCGGGCAGCGCATTGCAAATTTAAATTCGCATCGCTAGATGCCCTGTCAATGCTTCTCTGGGAATATGTCAAAACCACGGGCTTATTTAAATTTCTTAGAAAGAAAGACAAAGCTGCAGCAGTATATCCTAAAAAATCAGTCCCGTGAGTTACAACAACTCCGGAGATTTTATTATCATCTAACATTTTCTTAACAGCTTGGGCAATTTTGCTCCAATGCTCGCTTGTCATTGATTCAGAAGATATCAAAAATGGAATTTCTATTTTCTCAACATTTACCATCTCAAACAATTCCGGATAAAACCTCTTAAATTCCTCAATATCAGTTAAAGGCTTTACTCCTCCTGTTCTTGAATCAAGCTTAGAAGCAATAGTCCCTCCTGTAACAACAAGCCCTATGCTTTCCTTTCCTTCTTTTTTCTTTATCTCTTTTTTCTCTGTCTTCTCTTCTTCCTTAAACTTTTTTAATGCTCTTCCAGCAAGAATATTTTCTTTGGGAATTCCAATATTATACCCGGATTTTAATTTTAATAAAATTATGCTGCTGTCAGGGCTTTCAAGAACTCTGCCGTCAATCTCTTTCAAAGCCAGCCTAAGCCTGATATAATCTCCCGGATTAAAGTTTAATTCCGCCATTCCACTTACAAATAAACAACATATAAAAAAGTTCCTACCTGCTTTTTATTTTTTGCTTGATAATACATTCGTTTCCAAAAGGAAACGAACAAGGAAATGGCATCTCAATTTATAGAAGAGGTTGTTGAGCCCTACATTGAAAGGCTTAAAAAGAAAGAAGCCGGCAAAGAAGAACCAGAGGAGAAAAATGATAGCTAACCTCTTTGACAAGAACCTATTAAAGGTGATTTCTTATTTTATGATAAGCCCCGACAGCAGATACAGAAGAAAAGGCTTGAAAGAAAAGACTGGTATAAATAACGTCCCGCTTGATAATACAATTAACCGCCTCATTTCTCTTAAGGCTCTTGAGCTTCATTTCTTTGAAGAAAAAAATCTTTCCTTAAAAGACCCGCTTATAAAGGAAATAAAAACTAACGGAAATGCCTTGTTTTAATTTTCTAATAACTCTTCGCAAAATAACCTATCGTTCTTGTTTTCTTTCCCGACTGCACGCAAACCCCTTCCTTTCCCTCTTCAATTATTCTTGAAGTTGCCCCCCCTGTCTCTTCCTTAATCTGTTTTTCAATTTCCTTATCATCAACCATATAAGCCTTGGCAATTCTTCCCTTGCTTAATTTTTCCTTTAATTCTTTCATGTTCTTGGCAGTATCAATCCTGCTATCCAGAAATTTCTTTGCCTTATTAAATAAATCCTGCTGCATTTGCTCCAAAATCGCTTCAACCCTTAAAGGAAGGTTTTTCTCGCTGACTTCCTCTTTTTTTCCTGTATCTCTTCTGACAACAATATAATGCCTTTTTTCAACATCTTTGGGCCCTATTTCAATACGAATTGGAACGCCTTTCATCTCCCACTCTGAAAATTTCCATCCAGGAGAATAACCTTCTCTTTCATCTAAAATAGGATTATATCTTTCCAGAACTTTCTTAATTCTTAAAGCCTTGTCTATAACTTTATTTTTGCTCTTTTCAAAGATAATTGGGACAATAACAATTTTATTCTCGGCAATTTTAGGCGGTAAGACAAGCCCTTTGTCATCTCCGTGCATCATCACTAAAGCCCCAATTAATCTGGTTGAAAAACCCCATGATGTCTGCCATGGCAAATGCTCTTTTTCATCCTTTCCCTTAAAAGAGATTCCAAATGACTTTGCAAATCCCTGTCCAAGATTATGACTAGTTCCCATTTGCAATGCTTTTCCATCTGGCATTAAAGCCTCAATTGTCATTGTCTTCTTCGCTCCGGCAAATCTCTCTAATTCAGATTTTTCTCCAATTAAAACAGGAATTGCCAATAAATTTTCAATCATTTTCTTATACTCCTTAGCCATTTCGCTCATATTATTTTCAGCTTCCTCTTCTGTCTCAAAAACGCAGTGCCCCTCCTGCCATAAAAATTCACGCGTCCTGATAAATGGCTTTGTTTGTTTAACTTCCCATCTCAAAACATTGCACCACTGATTAATTTTTAAAGGCAGCTCCCTCCAGCTTCTTGTCCATTTAGCATAAGAATCATACATTATTGTCTCTGAAGTTGGTCTTAAAGCTAATCTCTCCCCTTCTTCCTTTCCTTCAATATAAGCTAATTCAGGCGCAAATCCTGAAGCGTGCTCTGCCTCCTTCTTAAAAAAACTTTCAGGAATTAATAAAGGAAAATATCCATTCTTAACTCCTTTGCTCTTCAAAACGCTATTAAAATAACTCTGAATTTTTTCCCATATTGCATATGCATTTGGTCTGATAATCATAAATCCCTTTATTGGCGCATAATCAGCTAATTCCGCCTTTTGAACAACTTGTGTATACCACTCAGAAAAATTCTCATCTTTTTTAACAGTTGGTCCCTTAATATCTCTCTCCGCTTCTTTCTTTTTTAATTCTTTGCTGCTCATTATCCTTTTTAGAATTGACATTTATTAAATCTTATGATAGGCCCACGAGGAATTGAACCCCGGTCACAGCGTCCGAAGCGCTGTATTCTGTCCACTGAACTATGGGCCTATAAATAAATCTGGCATTAGAACTTTTTAAAATATCCGCTCCTTAGATATAATTATTTAAAAATCAAGGCCAAAACCACGCAAGCCAATACAACGCCATTAGCTATAATCTGCTTCAAAGTCGGCCTTTCCTTAAAGAAAATAACCGCAAAAACAAGCATCAGCACAGGAGACAATGTAAACAAGATTGTCGTGAAAATTATTCCCAAAGATGTATAGCCATAATAGATTATCGCCCTGTAAAAAACCCAGATTATTGCAATAGTGGCTATCATCGGCCCCGATTTCTTGTCTAGCTTTCCAAAGTCTGGCTTGTATAAAGCAAATACAATTGCAAAAATAAACAAACATCTAAGAAAATAAAAGCTGAATGGAGAATAATGTTCTAAAATCAGCTTGGAAGCAACTAATTCAACTGCAAAGAAAAAATTTCCAAGCAAAGCAGCAATAAGATACCTGTTAAAATACAAATGATGCTTCTTTACATGAGTAACTACTAAAGCCAAGCTTGCAATAAAAGCTAAAATAAACAAAGTAAGATTTCTTTCAGAGCTGAAAAAAACAGCTGCTAATATTACAGTAAATAAAGGTTGCATAAGCCATGTAGGCTCAAACTCAGCTATTTTTTCTCTTTTTAGAGAATAAAAAATAAGCAAATTTGCAAAAACAGAAGCAAAAACGACAAATGCAAAAATCCCCATGTTCTTCAATTCAAAAGCAGGAGCATCCATTCTCCAGACAAAATAAATAAATGGAATCATCACAAGAACAATTGCCAAAAATCCAAAGACTGTATAATTCCGATAATCAAACTTTCTGCTTCTGAGCATCTTTTTTTCAAGAATCACTCCAGTAGCCTCTAAAAACGCTCCAATTATCGGCAAATACATTTTCTAACCTCTTTTTTTATCATCCTATTAATTTAATTAAAACTTCCTTAGCAATCTTAAAGTCCGCTCTTCTCCTCGTTTTTTCCATTATCTTCCCCATTAAAAAGTTTAACGCGCTTGCATCTCCTTTTTTATAATCTTCCACTGCTTTTTTATTTTCGTTAATAATCTTCTTGGCTATTTCTCCTAATTCCCTGAAATCAGATATTTTGCCTTCAAAGCTCTTGGAAGGATCAAAGCTTTTAGGATAAAACTTATTCAGCATCTGCTTCCCTTGCAATTCTGTTATCTTTTCATCTTCAACTAGCTTAAGCAAAGCAACGAAATGCTCAGTCTTCAAATCTATTTCATCAAGCCTCTTTTTATTATAATTTAAAAATCTCAACAACTCAACCGTAACCCAGGGCAACGCAAACTTTCCATCAATTTCATCAGCTACTTTTTCATAAAATTCCGCTATATCAATATTTTTAGCTAATATCTCCGCATTTTTCTTGTCTATTTTATACTTTTTAATTAGCTTATTTAATTTTACTTCGGGGCTTTCTGGTATCTTTTCCTTCTGCATATCAATAAAATTATTATCAATAGCAATATCTTTTAAGTCGGGATCGCTCAAAAACCGATAATCTTCTGCTTCTTCTTTTGAACGCATTAAAATTGTTTTTCCTTTCATATCATCCCATCTTCTTGTCTCTCTTTTGCTTTCCTTTTCCTCGTTCTGCCTTTCTAATTCATAATTAATTGCTTTTCCAATGCTTTCAATAGAACTGATATTTTTTATCTCGGCTCTTTCAGTTTTCCCCGGAATATTAACATTGACATCAACTTTTATTCCTGCATTGCTGTCAACTGCTTTTAAATAAGCTAAATTATGAATCAACTTTTTCAGCCAATCAACAACTTCCTCTGAAGTTGAAAAATCCGGCTCTGTAATTATCTCAACTAAGGGCAGTCCAGACCTATTATAATCTATTTCCCCCGTATCAGGATTCCACGAAGCAGGGTCTTCCTCAAGATGCAGGCTTCTTATCCTTATCCCCATAAAATTTCCCTGAATCCCTACAGGAGACGCATAAGGCCCAGAAAGAGTATTTTGATAACCCTTAGGCAAATCAGGCCAGTCATAATGTTTTCTCTGCCATATTAACTGATTATTTATTTTACATCTTAACATTAATGCAATCATAACTGCCTTTTCAACTGCATTTTTATTTGGCAGCATTGGCTTTGCTCCCGGCATTCCCGTGCATATCGGGCAGATATTAATATTCCCCTGCAAGCCTCTCTCTCGCTGATTTTTGCAAATACAAAACAATTTTTCCTTTGTAACTAAATAAACATGTATCTCTAAGCCAATCATTCCTTTAATTTCTTCTTCCCTCTGACTTTGCTTTATCATTGCTTTTTCTTTTATACTGGGATTTTTCACAAATTTTATAATTCTGATTTTATTCTCTTCCGCCCTTTCAGGCATTAATTCCTGCATTTGCATTAATATTTAAGAAAACAGAGATTTTTAATTCTTTTTAGGCAAAATAATCAATCCGAAAAATAAATTTTAATAATTATGAAACTTATGTTCTCTACTAAAAATAAATAATACAACCCGCAAGTTATAACACAAAAAGATTTATAAACCCCTATCTTATCAAAAGATAATGAGAAAAATATATCAGCAAGGAGATATCTTAATTGAAGAATACAATGGCAATGTAAAAGGCAATATATTGCCTCATTTAATTCTTGCAGAAGGAGAAGCAACAGGACATAAACATGAAGTAATAGGCAATGCCTCACTTATTTCTGCGCCAAAAGGGTTGTTCCTGAAAATTATAAGAGATAAAGCAATAGTTAAACATCCAGAGCATTTTCAACTAACTCTTGATAAAGGAGTTTATGAAATAAGGCATGTGCAGGAATATGATCATTTCTCAGAAGAAGCAAGACAAGTTAAAGACTAATTAAATAAATTAAAACTTAAAAATGTTAAATCCAAAACCATCCTCTTTGCCATATGAAGAAAGAAAAGAATATGTTTTAAAAAAGATAAAAGAATTTTGTGAAGAATGGAATTATCTGCCTCCAAAAGAATATGATAAAGAAAAAATATTAGCCCTTTTAGATAAGAGAGACAATTATTTAGGAGTAAAACTTGAGCATAAATGGGTAGAATCGCCTTCATCGCTTTGGTCATCGCTTAGGTCATCGCTTTGGTCATCGCGTAGGTCATTGCTTGATTCATCGCTTAATTCATCGCTTGGGTCATTGCTTTGGTCATCGCTTGATTCATCTCTTAGGTCATCGCTTAATTCATCGCTTAATTTATCGCTTAGGTCATCGCTTAATTTATCGCGTTGGTCATCGCTTGATTTATCGCTTAGGTCATCGCTTAATTCATCGCTTTGGTTATCGCTTAGGTCATCGCGTTGGTCATCGCTTAATTTATCGCGTTGGTCATCGCTTGATTCATCGTTTTGGTCATCTTATGGATTCTTAAATCGGAATATTCTATATGAATTTAATGAAAACCCTGAAATCAAGAACTTTGTCAAATATCTGCCAGAAGCGTATAAATCAGGATTAGGATTTGCGCTAATTACTAATAAAGAATTTTATGCTCTGCCAATGCCAGACTATTATTTAAATGAAAGAAATCAACTTCATAGAGATATGGCTCCTGCAGTTATTTGGGCAGACAGAACTCCTGAATACTGGCTTAATGGAGTTAAATGCCCGAAAAAAATAGTAATGACTGATTGGAAAAAAATTGATGCAAGAAAAATAGTAAAAGAACCAAATGCAGAAGTAAGGCGAGAGATTGTAAGAAAAATAGGAATAGAAAAAGTATGTTACGAACTTGGAGCCAAAGTTATTGATAAGCAGGAAGATTATGAGCTTTTGCACTTAAATATAGGAGACGGAAGAGAAAGGCCTTATTTAAAAATGATTAATCCGAGCACAAGGACTTATCATATAGAAGGCGTTCCTGTCGACATTAGAACCGTTGATGAAGCCTTGACATGGAGAAACCAGACTTTTATAAGGCCAATTATAATAACTTAATTCTTCAAATAACAAAATTAATATTTAACAATAATCCTCTCAATCTCATTAATTTTCTCAAAATCTTTATCTTTAGTTACTAATATATAATTATTTTCAATAACTTGCGCGGCAATAATCAAATCAGACAGAGATAATTCATATAATTTTTTTAAATTTGCTAAGATTTCGGCTGTTTTTTTGGATGTTTGTAAAACTCTAAACTTGTCTATAAATGCCCTGGATTTTTCCTGATTTTTTGGAGATTTTTCCTTTAATCCATAAAGAAACTCAAAATAAGAAATAAAACTTATCCTCGCAGGAGCCGGATACAATTTACGTAATTCATTAATTTTGACTATTGTCTCTCTTCTCCCTCTTTCCAAGTCTATAATAATTGATGTATCAAATACGAGATTCATACTCTAAATCCCCGTTCCTTGCGAAGTTTTTTCACTATATTTTCAATTTCATCGGCTTCTTTATCACTTAGAATCCTCTCTCCTTTGAGAATTTCAGCCCAAAAAGTTTCAGAACTTTTATTATATTCTTCAATCATATCTGCAAGTAATTTGCCCATAGTAAGGCGTTTTCTCGCAGCTAATATCTTAAACTTCATCCATGTTTCATCATCAATTCCCTTTATTGTTTTAATATTCATAAAGTATTACAAGTATTACTAGTATTTAAGTATTACTACTCTAAATAACAAATCAGTTTATTTTACCATCCGGCTCTTTTTCCTGATAAATAACGAAAATCAATTATATTTCAGATTTTAGCTCTTATTTCTTAGTTCCCTAAGAAGCCTAATTTTTTCTCTTCCTTCTTCTGTCTCAGCAAGCTTTTTATAAAATCTCCTAGCCATTATAATCTGCGCATCTAAAAATGGCTTTAATTTTTTCTTCCAATCCCTGTTGTTTCTAACGTAATTAGCCCATCTTACAACCTGCTCATTATTATTTTCCATTTTTCATCCTTAATTTTTTTATCTGCTCTTTTATTTTATTTATATTAATTTCAGATATTTTATCTTTATAAATTATTCTTAAATGCTCCGCATCCTTAATATCTTTATCATTTTTTAGAAGCTCTTCTTTGAAAGCAATATTCATTTCTATGCTTGAAAACCATAAGTCCGCCCCCGTAAATGGCAGCTTAACTCTTGTTTCAATCTGATATTTATCAAGCTCATCCTTGACCATTTTAATTTCCATCTCAGGAGGAAAAAAATTCTCATTGTCTGTATATCTTACAGAAATACCTTGTTTTAAATAATTATCATAAATAATTTCAGGACTATCAGACTGAATACATATAAACCCTACTTTCACCAAATCATCATGCAATGAAATAAATCTGGTTTTATCAATTTTCTGTATAATCATGTCAATATCCTCTGTTCCTCTGCTTCTTCCATGTGCTATAGCCACAAATCCCGAGACAATTATATATTTGCAATGTTTCTCAACAATTTTGCAGAAATTTTCTGCAAATTCATCCAATATGGTCCTGTCATCAACTCTTCTATTAATCATCAAACTACTAGGGATTTTTAATATAAAAATATGCTTATAATGAAAATGTTACTTTTCTCTCGCAAAACTCTCTGCAACCAATAAAGGAAATAAAATCGTCGCATCTCCAAAAACCTTGACAGATTCAGCTCTAGGCAATATCTTCCCCCATGAAACTGCCTCTTCCGGCAAAGCTCCTGCATCAGAACCGTCATACTCATCAGAAGTATTTATATAAACAGCATAATCTGTCCCATTACGAAGCATATTTGCATTAAGAATGCTGTGCTTAACAACTCCAGTCCCTAAAATTATTACTCCGCTTTTCTTCAATCCAATTGTTGTATCATTTAATTCTTTAATATCTTGTGTAATATCAATTAAAAAATCTTCATGTTTATGCTTGAAAAAGTAAATATTATCTCCCAATGCTCCATCTCCGATTGCCGGGCAGTAAATTTTAATTCCATTTTTCCACGCCCAATAGCATATGCTCTCCGGATTATTAATTGTCTGGCCAAGCTTCCAAATCAGCTCAGTACAACTTATTATCTTCCCAGTTTTTTTCTGCTTCAAATATAATTCTTCTAAAGTAGGCTGCACAAATTTCTCAAAATCAACATACCTATTATTAGATGCATAAATATTTCCAATCCTATTTATACCTTTTTCGCGTAATTCTTTTCCAGAAGCTCTGAAATTACCAAGAATAAAATCTCCAAGGCATTTTATAATATCCTCTTCAATACCTCCAGCAGTTGTCACAATAACATTAACTTTTTTATGCTTAACTAAATATCTTATAATATCCCTATTTCCAGAGCTAACCATATTTGAAGTATACCCTAAAAATATAAAGGCCTTTTCTTTTATCATCTTGTTGACAATTTCAATTGCCTTAGAAAGCTGAGAAGCCTGAAATCCCTGACTTTTAAAGCTTTCAATGATTTTTTTATAATCAACGCCTTTGTCAAAATCATATCCTTCTATCTTTAAGCCTTTTATCTCCTCGCTTTCTCTTAAAAGATTCTTGCGGGCTGTTTTGTCTTTTATGCTTTTCATGCTAATTATGGATTTTTATGCTATTTAAAATCTGCCCATCCTACAGATATTGCATTTCCTGCAATAGCATACAAAACATTTCTCTTTGCAAGAAAGCATTTTCTCTACCTTTGTTATTTCTACTGGTCTGAAGCTATTCTCTCTTTTGTAAGCAAACCAATTATCTTTGAAGATAGTTTTTACTGATAGAAAACTTTTTGATTGCTTCTTTATTTGATTAATTTGTGTTGCTTGGATAACAACACAAAGGGTTAGCACCTGAAAAGGCTAACCCTTTGTGGGTTATATACTAATATTTACTAATTTTTTACTGATATTATCTAAGAGTTGTAATTTATCCTCCGAATCTTCTCTGTCTCTTTGAAAATTCATCAATTGCTTTGTGCAATTCCAAAGCATCAAAATCAGGAAAATGGACATCTGCAAAATAAAGCTCTGCATACCCAGAATTAAAAGGCATAAATCCAGATAATCTTTTCTCCCCAGATGTCCTTATAATCAAATCAGCTTCAGGAATTTCATAAAAATCCAGATTTTCAGCAAGAATCTTCTCATCTATTTCTTTTTTAATTCCAGATTTAATTATTTTGTTAATTCCTCTGATTAATTCATCTCTTCCTCCATAGTCCAGGCATAATTGCACATTAAAATCTTTATATTTGACAGTTTTTTCTTCCAGCTTATTTAAAGCGCTGATAAGCTTTGCTGGAAGCCGGTCTTTTCTTCCAATATGCCTAAATCTTATTTTATTTGCTTCTGCTTCTTCTATAAACTGCTCAACGCTTTTTTCTATCAGTTCAAAAATTGCATCTTTTTCCTTCATATCTCTTTTCCAATTTTCAGTTGAAAATCCCCAAATCGTTAAATATTTCACCCCGAGCTTTCCGCATTCATTAAAAAGCTCTTTCATGCGCTGAAAACTTGCAGAGCTATAATGCCCAAAGCTTCCCTCAAGGCCTTTTCTCCTCGCCCATCTGCGATTGCCGTCCGGTATGATTGCTATATGAACGGGCGAATTTCCTTTTTTCTCAAAAAAAGCTTTTCCTAAATTAAAAAAACTTTTTGCCTGATCCTTAAAAAAAGAGTCATCTTTTATAATTGAAAAATCATCAAACTTTCTTTGGCTTTTTCTCCAATAGTAGCTCATGCTGTTAATTTTTGATAATCCGGGGCTTTTTCCAAGCCATCCAAGCATTTCTTGAAGTTTTATTTCTTTTCCCTGTGCAATA
>CAZJEV010000030.1:0-10891 GCA_964545215.1 Candidatus Woesearchaeota archaeon | reverse complement strand
CTGACTGTTTCTAAATTTCTTGGAACAATAGTTTCAGTTCTATGCTGTTTGTATAAAGTTGAAGCTAAATCAAGGCATTTAGAGACTTCGCCATGATTAATAATAATTTTTTTAGGCTTGGGAACCATTCTGCTTATGTACTGCAATAATTCATTCCTGCCAGAATGAGAGGAAAGCCCGTTAAGAGTCTGGACTTCTAACTTTATTGTCACCTTATCTCCATTTTTATCAAGAATAACTTCTTTTGTTCCCTCCTGGACCTGCCTTCCTACTGAACCAAGAGCCTGATAACAACCAAAAATTATTAAATTATTTGGATTGTCAGCAAGATGCCTGAAGTATTCCACAGAAGCCCCCCCTACTAACATGCCGGAAGTTGCAATTATGATGCATGGGCCTCCTTCAATAACTTCTTTTCTTTCAGCAGGACTTCCAATTCTTTTTAAAATATCTGAAGCAAATGGGTTATTATCCTGAAAAATCTGATTTTTGACAGCGAAGCTTAAAAAGTCAGGATACGCTGTATGTATGGCTGTGATATCCCAAACCATTCCATCTATATAAACTGGAACTTTTGGCAATTTCCCGATCCTCACAGCTTCTTCAACTCTTAATATAGTTTCCTGGGCGTGGCCAAGGCCTAATTCTGGAAGGAGAATTTTTCCGTTTCTTTCTATTGTCCTTTTTGCCATTTCTATAAATTTCTCTTCGGTTTCTTTTCTCGGAGGAAGAATATCTTCTTTTGCTCCGTAAGTTGATTCTAAAGTTAATGTCTCAACTCTTGGGAAAATGTTTACTGCCGGGTCTAAAAGACGAGTTTTTCCATATTTAGTATCTGCTCCGTAAACAAAATTATGCAAGCCATTTCCTATATTAATATGGACTTGAGATGAGCCAAGAACATGACCTGCATTATAAAAAGTAACTCTTATATCCGGAGTAATATCTGTAACTTCTCCGTAATTCAGGCAAATTGAGTGCCTCACCATTTCTTTTATATCCTCGGCTTTGTATAAAGGAGAAGAAGCCTGCTTATAAGCAACTCCGATATAGTCTAGGGCTAATAGGGCAGAGATATCGCGAGTTGGCTCGGTCATGTATATTGGGCCCTTATACCCCATTTTATATATGTATGGAATTAACGCGCTGTGATCAGTATGCGCGTGACTTAAAATAATTGCGTCAATAGAATTCAAATCTCCTATTTCTGGAACATTTAAATAAGGAAATTTTTCAGGGCCTTCTGCAATTGCAGGATTAATTCCGCAGTCTAAAAGGATTTTTGAATTAGGGGTTTGCAAAAGCAGGCATGACCTTCCAACTTGCCTTCCAGAGCCTAAATAAGTAAGTCTTATCCACATGTCCATCTTTTCCGGATTCCAATCGGTATATATTTTTTTCCCGATATCATTCAGAAATTTTCTTCTGTAATTTGTGTTTGCATATAAGACGGAGCGGATTTTTTCAGTTATTTTGCTTGGGATTAGCGGGCTTCTTCTTACAGACGGCGACCAGAATGTAGTTTTCTTAATATCACTTAAAACAGAGCCTTGCTTTCCTATTACAAGACCGGGTTTTTTAGCTTCAATTATAACAGAAGACCTTTGTATATCAAAAATAATGTTTGTAATAGATG
Organism: Candidatus Woesearchaeota archaeon; assembly: GCA_964545215.1. Classification (GTDB taxonomy): domain Archaea; phylum Nanobdellota; class Nanobdellia; order Pacearchaeales; family GW2011-AR1; genus VGKP01. The sequence goes on along the minus strand of CAZJEV010000030.1, from coordinate 9,255 downwards.
CTTCTTCAGAAACGAGAGCGCGGATTGTTTTTTCTGTTTCTTCCTCGGAAAGAAGAATCGTTTTTTCAGCTCTTAATTCAATCCTTTTCTTTATTCTATCAACTACTTCCTTTATTTTTCTTTCCCCTGATTTGAAGAATTCCTTGTCTTCTGTATAAAGAACGATGTTTGCTCCTTCAAAAGAAGCGTCTGATATTACTTTTGGTAATTCATCTTTAATACTTTTTAAAATGTCTGCCATTTTAGATTTCTAATAATTAAAATTACTTATATTCTACAACTATTTCCTCAGAAACCACGTGCTTTATGCCGTCTTTGGTTATGACAAAAACATCAATCCCGTTTCCAGAGCCAACATCTCTTTGAGTTGATGCTTTTATGCATTCTTTTGCTAATTCTACTGCTTCTTTCACAGCCATATCTTTTTTATATTGCCTCTCCAAAAGTCCTAGAATGAAAGGCATTCCTGAAGAGAAATTTGCGTCGTAATCCTTTACTTTGTAAATTCCGCCTGCAGGCTCTATTGTGTATAATTCTGTTGAGCCGTCTTCGTCAAAGCCGGCAATTAAAGTTCCAACTATATTGGGAAGCATTGTGGGCGTTCTTAAATTTCTGTAAGTCATTAAAGCAAGAAGATGGGCTGCTTCCTTTATAGTCGGGCGTATTTTTGTTTTTAATTCTTTTAATTTTAATTCTGCTGCAATAAATTTATGGGTTAATTGCGCATCTGCGACTCCTCCTGTATAGCAGACTGCAAGATAATCAGTAACCTTCATGATTTTAACATAATCTTTGCTCATTAAAAGAGAGCCAGAAGTGACTCTTCTGTCTGCGCCTAAGACAACGCCATCTTTGCATACAATTCCGACTAAGGAAGTGTTTGATTTTAGCATATTCTGCTGAATGTTATTTTGAATTTCGGGATTCATAAGAAAACCTTTTGTTTATTAGAATTATATAAGTATTTAAGTTTTGCGGTGACAAAAGGCAAAACTTATGACTAGTAACCTGGAATATTTAAATTAGAAGTACTTTCAACGAATGAGGTGTCTCCTTCTTTTTTTAATTTTATAATTGAATCAACAAAACCTTCTATTTTTTGCTCGTGACTAACTATAATTAACTGGCTTACATTCAGCTCCCTAAGAACATCGCGGATTTTATCTATTTGCGCGTCTGAAAAACCATCTGTGGGTTCATCTAAAATCACAATATCGCTGGTTTTTATCTGGCTATGCATTGAATTTATAGTTTGATTTAAAGCAAGCCTGTATGCCAGGGCAACAGCAGTTCTTTCTCCTCCTGAAAGGAAGGAGTAATCCATTTCAATGTCGTGATGCATTATCAGAGGGGTAAAATTCTCATCCAACTGGACAAAGAAAGAATCTCCTGCAACCATCTGAAACCATTTGCTGAATAATTTTGAAAATTCAAGCCTAAGCTTAAGCATGACATTTCTCTCTGTGAAATTAATCAAATTTAAAAAATGGGTTGAAAGCCAGTCATTTAATTCCAGAAGATTCATCAGCTTTTGCTTTGCTTTTTCTTTTTCTAAAACAGCTAAATCAAGGGAATAGATTTCCCTGTGCGTTAACTCAAGCTCTTTTTTTAATTCTGCCAAGGATATTTCTGATTCTTTCTCAAGCTTAAAGGAAAGCTTTAATTCACCCTGCTTTATATTAAATAAGGAATTAAATTTTGAAAATTCAAAAATGTTCTGCTTTAAAGAATCCAGGTGCTTTTCAAGAAGAAGAATATCTTTATTAAGCGAATCCTGCAGCTTTTCAAGAGTATTAATCTTTTTTTTATCTTTTTCCAAGTCCAAGGCTTTGGATTTTAAAATTTCAAGAGAAATTTTCTGCTCTTCCAGCATTGACTTATCATTTTTCTCCTTTTCTATTGATTCTGAAGTCTTAAGTTTTTTTTCATTTAAAACCGAAAGGCTTTTAGAAATTTGAGATAATTCCCCCTCTGCTGCATTCATTATATTATGCTTGTGAGTTTCTAAAACGTCCTGCAAGCAGGTTGGGCAGATATACATTTTAAATATCCTGTCTTTTTTTGAAATGTTGTCAATCCTTTTTTCAGAAAGCGCGTTAATTTCAGAAAGGAGCGAGATATAACCAGAGTTTAAGGAATCTAAATTAATAACAGAATGAGCAATTTTTGATGTTATATCTAAAAGCTGCTGCTCATTAAATGTAACTAAGGAAATGCCGGCTTCTAGCTCTTTTAACTCTTTTGGGATAGAGGAGAGCTGATCTCTCTTTGAAGCTAAAAGAACTTTTGCCTTTTCCAATTCAAGCTCAAACTTTTCTTTTTCCTTTACTTTTAATTCCAGGGCCTGAACTTCTGACTCTTTCTTTTTTCTGCTGCTTATTTTTTCATTCAAATCCCGGGATTGCAAGAATATTTTCTCCTCCAAAAGCCTGGCAAAGCTCCTAGCTGACAAAAGGCGGGCTTTGTCAGAATCAAGAGTTTTTATTTCTCCTGAAAGAACTTTAGTATCTTCTTTTATTTTATTTAATAAAAGAACCAAATTTTCCCTGATGTTTTTATATTTGTCAATTCCGAAAATATGCCTTAAAATGCTTAATCTTATTTCAGAGTCTTCTAAAATAATCTGCTTCATATTTTCCTGGGGAGTGTAAACAGTATATTTGTAAAGAAGATTATTTTTTTTGATAAATTCAGAAGGATAGCCTAAAAGCCCGATTATTTTTGTCTTTAATTCAGTAATTGAGCATTCCACTTTTTCCCCATTTATTGAAATAGCTGCATAATCATTAGTCACTGTTTTTCCTCTTTTTAATTTTCTTTCTATAATTATATCGCGGCCTTCAATTTCCAAATGAAGAATGACTTCTCCAAATGATGAATTATTTCTTAAAAGAGACGAGCCGGTCTGGCCCGGCTGAAGGCCAAAAAGAGCATATTCAATTGCTAAAAGCAGGGATGTTTTTCCAGAGCCGACATCTCCGGAAAGAAGCAAAGAGCCATCTGGAAATTCTATCTCGTGGAAATCATAGCTTCTTATATTTTTAAGCTTAAGTCTTTTTATTTTCATATGCCAAGCACCTTTTTTACTTCTGTCATGACTCTGTCTTCAAAAATAGCAGACCTTTCGTCATCTAACTTTTCAATTTGCAGAGATTTAATTAATGGAAAAATATATTGGTTAAATTTGCACGGATTTGTCTCCTCAAATTTCCTGATTATTTCATTTTCCAAATTAGCAGTATCTAAAATTTCAAGAGTAATTTCCGGCTCTGGCATGTGCAGCCTTGAAGTGCTTTTGAGGAAAACATAAGCTCCTTTTTTAATAGCTAATGATTCTATTCCTTGAAAATCTATATCGGAGGTTTTTCCCTGCTCAAGGATTCCTGAAAGCTTTAAAATAAAAATGCTGTCTTTTAAGTGTAAGTATTCCATGCGGGATGTTATTTCCCCGGTTGCGCTTAAAGCATTTTTAATTTCTAAATTCAGGGAAACAACTGGCTTTAATTTAATCTCCTGTTTTTTTATTTTTCCATTGTCAAAAATATAGAAAAAGCCTGCTTGAAGCTCTTCAAGTTCTGATAAATTATTTGGAAAGAGCGGCCCGGAGTATGCTCTTCCAGGTTTGCTGTAATTAATGTGCAAATGGGACAAAGCGAGATAATCTACTTCAGGCAGTTTATTCTGGTCAACTGCTTTTATTGCAAGATTCGGAACTGCATCTCTAATAGCGGTATGAAGCATGAGGATTTTAAAAAGCCCCGGAGAATCCTGAAGTTTTATTTTTTCAATGTCCTCAATCTCCAGAGAGGATTTTTTTCCCGGGTAGCCGTAAAGGGCAACATTTTTGTAAATAATTGGCAAGAGTATAATAGAGTTATTTTTTTCCTCATATGAACAGACATTTTTGCAAAAACCTGCTTTTTCCAGGACATCAAGAAAAGTCTTTCCTGAAGCTGAATAATCATGGCTTCCTGCAATTAGAAAGACCGGAATTTGGGCTTCCCTTAATTTTCTAAATTCATTAAAGGCGTCTTTTAAAGTATCAATAGAGGGATAGGGTGCATCAAACAAATCTCCTGTAATCAACACAAAGTCTATTTTTTCCTTAATGCATTTATTAACAGCTGTCTGGAAGCTTAAAAAATTCAGCTCTTTTAATTCTGGCTGGCGCCATCCGCCGAGATGACAGTCGCCCATATGCGCAAATTTCATAAACCTTGAATTGAAGAAGATTATTTATAAATTATTGTGATTTAACGAATAAGAGATTTATTCAAAAATGCCTACTACTGTTCTATCTAAAAGTAATAGTTACTTTCTTAACAGTAGTCATAAAGACTGCACAGTTACCGCTTTTATGCGATGAATCAATAGTGCATCTTTCAGCAGAGGCGGGATCGGAACTCGTTGGTTCAATTTTCCCTGCCACAACTTCTGTACTTCCTTGTGCGACTAATTGTAATTGAACAGGAGAACTTTTAGGATAATTTTCTGAGCAGTCCCCTGATTTAACTCCATTTGTTAATACACAACTAATTTTACCATCCTTAAGACTATTACTACCTACGGATAATACACTTCCTGAACTGCTTTGTAGTTGTGCAATGAAGTCCACTGTTAAAGTGTAGCCTGTATCATAGACTGCTGTAACGGTTTTACCTGTATCCATAGTTAGAGTGCAGGTATTTCCAGATTGAAAATGGCATTCAGTTCCATATCCAAGCCAGTAATTAAATAAATATCCTGAATTTGCAGTTGGAGTTGCTGTTAAAGTAACTTGAGTGTTTTTGTCATAATATTCAAAGCAATCAGAACCGCAGTTAATCCTGTTTTCAGTAGAGGTTATGCTTCCTGCATTTGAAGGGGAATTGAAAACCTGCAAAGGAACTATTGTTCTTGAAGGCAGGCTTGTTACAGAAACTGATATCGGAGATGAAGTTGCTGAAGCAGAAGGTGTTCTTGAATCATAAGCTTTTGCTGTTAAAGTATATGTGCCTACTGGGACATTACTCCAAGTAAAGCTCCATCCATCTGTTCCATCTGTATCGGTTCCCAAAGGTGCTCCTCCTTGGAAGAATTCTACTTTTGAAATTGAATCGCCTGAATCAGGGTCTGAAGCTGATGCTGTTATTGTTATTGTTGCTGGAGCAAAAAATTGTGCTCCATTTGCAGGGCTTGTGATTGATACAGATGGAGGAGAGTTAGGCTGTATGGTTTGCGAGACCTGCCCGCAGACAAATATTCGCGCATTTAATGCATTACACGCCGCATCCTTGCCGGTTTTTTCATCTTTTATAATGGGCTGGACTTCAACTTCTCCATTAACATTTGTTAAATCTTTATCAACTCCGAAGGAATAAGTTATTGACTCTCCTGGGTCAAGTCCATTTTCACTTAAAGAAGCAATATTCCCAGCTGAATCTTTATTTACGATAGTTTTTACTTTTCTTCCGGGATCGCCTATTCTTATGAAAGCTTTATCAATTGTGAATCTGCCCTTGTTTAACAATTTTAATTGAAGCATCTGAGAATTTACATCCGGGCATGATGCTTCCTGTATGACAAGACTTACTCCATCCGGACATTCTGGAACTGCTCCAGGCACGTATAATTTAAGATATGAATAAACCAAAATGCTTACGCCTAAAGCTATAACTATGAGTAATACATGGCCTACCATTTCACTCACTCCTTTTTTATGCCGAGGCGATAGTTTTCTCATTTTGAACATTTTCCTCCACTATGACAAAAACATTATATCCTTGCTTAACATCAAATACATATAACTGATTATTAAATGTTGCCTCTATCTTGCCATTGTCGTAAGTTACCTGGCCTTGTGTTTCTTTTCCTGACTCATAGTCATACCTAAAAAAAGAAGATTGGGCGTTATTTTGTTTTTTTTCTCCAAAAATGAAAACAATTTTTTTATCAGAATTTGCTCTTGCATAATAGTCAAGAAGTCCATTGTCTATGAAGCCAACAAGCCTTTCTGAAATATCTTTTTCGGAATTTGAGCATTTTAAAAGGCAATTTTCTATAACCGCGAGAGATTCATATTTTATTTCTTTTGACAAGTCCCGGGCTTTGCTGCTTAAAGCTGATGAGGTTGCAGAATTATAAACAAAGCCAAGGCTGAAAATAATCGTTACAATAACTAATGCGGCAATAAGAAAAAACTGGCCTCTTTTATTTTTATACATATAAAAGAATGGAATAAATTGTTTTTATATGTTTTTATGATTGCTTAAATGTCAATTATAACGATTAAATATACTGCTTTTTTATTAAGAGTGATAAGAATTCTGTTGAGCTAAAGGAAGTTGGCGGTTATTTATGACTATTATTTTATAATTTAAATAAAAAGTGTAGACGGGGAGTTTGCCTGGAAAAAATATGCTAGAACCCTTCTATCCTTCTCGGCTTTGTTTTCTGTAAGCACCTAGCTTCCTGTTTAGGGCTGCTTCATTCCTGACCTGACCCATTTCGCAGGAGCAAGATCGAACAGGACAAGGCGTCAACGTCAGATTGAAGACCGGCATACTTTTGTCCTCACTTGCTCCTTTAAGCCCACTTAAAGCCCGCTAGTGAATGGCGCAGGGCTGGCGCGCCGGCTTGTCTACTATAAAACGAGCTTAATAAGGCTTATAAATTTATTGTTAAGGTCTAATGGATTAAGGGGGTTAATGAAAAATATAGCTAATATTAATTCAAAATTGAAAAATAATTATTTTTCAATCTGCTCCTTAATTCTTTTTAAATCCTGGGAAACCTTGTCTCTTTTGCCTGCTTTCCCGGAGAAAGAAGAATCTGATTTAAAGGCAAGCCCGATTAAAAGAGCAAATAAAATTAACACTGATAAAAGCGCGGTCATTAACAATAAACTCGATATTTCCATTAATTTATGGTCAAAAAATGATATTTAATGTTTATGGTGATAAAATATCATAGAAAAAATGCAATTACATTTTTTCTATTGCACGGATTCCCAGAAGCGACAGGGAATTCTTAAGAACTTGAGAAAATGCAGATACTAAAGCAAGCTTTTGCTCCTGGTTTGATGAGCCTATGACTTTTTCAGAATGATAAAACTCATTAAATAACCTGGAAAGGCGATAAGAATAATGGGCTATTACAGAGGGACTTAATTCCCTGTAAGCATGCTCTACAATTTCAGGAAATGCAGATAAATCAATAATTAATGATTTTTCCAATTCATTTAAATTGCTGAATTTGAATGAGCTTTTTGCATTATATTTTGCTTTTTTCAAAATGCTTTTTGCTCTTGCATAAGTATAAAGCAAATAAGGCCCTGTATCGCCTTCAAATGAGAGAAAGCGCTCTATATCAAAAATAACATCTAAAGAGCGATGATTTTTCAAATCTCCATAGAAAATAGCTGCCAGGGAAATTGCTTTTGCTCTTTTAATAAGCTCTTTTTTAGGAAGAGAAGGAAACCTTTTTAGAATTTCTTTTTCAGCAAGCTCCTGGGTTTCATTTAAAATATCCTCCATAAATATTGTTTTTCCTTTTCTTGTTGCTAATCTTTTCCCGTCTTTATCCAAGTATAAGCCGTGCTCAACATGAATGCAGTCTTTTGCCCAGCCATAATCAAGAAGCTCAAGAACTTTAAAGATCTGCTTAAAATGAAGCTTCTGCTCTGCTCCAACTTCATAAATCATTTTATAAAATCTGTATTTTTTATATCTTTCAATTGCCGCAGCAATGTCTCTTGAAGTATAAAGAGTTGTTTCGTCTGATTTCCTAATTAAGCAGACTCCTAAATTATATTTTTCCAAATCAACTACTAATGCTCCCTGGCTTTTTTTAAGGAGATTTTTCTTTTGAAGAAGATCTATTATATCCGGGACTTTTTTGTTATAAAGAGATTCTGATGAAATAACATCAAATTTTATATTAAGAAGAGAATAAATTTCCTTAAATTCCTTTAAGCTCAAAGAGCTGAATTTTTTCCATAATGCAAGAGCTTCTTTATTCTTGGATTCAAGTTTTTTAAACCACTCTCTTGCCTCATTTTCCAGCCGGGGAGACCCATTTACTTTGACATATAAATTGAGAAGATGCTTTATAGGAGAACTTCTAAACTCTTTTTCTGAACCAAATTTTTTATATCCTAATAATAATTTTCCAAACTGGGTTCCCCAGTCGCCAAGATGATTTATTCTAATAACTTTAAAACCTGAAAATGCGCAGATATTTGCTATTGCATCGCCTATAATTGTTGATCTTAAATGTCCTATGCCAAAAGGCTTTGCGATATTCGGAGAAGAGAATTCAACAACTATTTTTTTATTTTTTCCAATTAAAGAAGAGCCGTACTTGCCTTTTTCCTTTAATATCTTTTTTAATGCGCGCTGTGCGAGAAAATCTCTATTAATAAAGAAATTTAAATATGGGCCTTTAGCCTCTATTTTTTCAAATTCATGGGAGCTTATTTTTTTAGCTAAATCCGCAGCTATTTCACTTGGATTTCTTTTTAATTGCTTTGCAAGGACGAAGCAAGGGAACGCATAATCTCCCATTTCATGGTTTTTAGGGATTTCAAGGATTTTTAATATTTCTCTATCCTTTAATGAAGTTTCTTTGCTTAAAAGCCTAGCAATTTTTTCTTTCATGTCAAGATTAAAAACAGGATGTTAATAAATATTTAGACTTTCGTTATCTGGAATTAAGATGTTTAAATATTCAAATATAGTATATTGATATTAATAAATAAAGGCCAAAATGATATTGATATAGGTGTAGATTGTAACGATAATTAGGTTATTGGGGCTTACTGCAAAGAATGACCGCAGTTAGTGCAGAATTTTTCGCCTTCATGGATTGGCTGTTTGCATCCTGGGCAGTTTGTTAGGGGGATGAGCATTTTTCCTCCGCATTGGGAGCAGAATTTTTGCTCTTCATTTCCAGACCTTCCGCATTTAGAGCATTTTGGTATTGGCTTTTTTCTTTCAATTATAGTTTTATATCCTAATTTGCCCCCTGAAACTACTTTGGAAAAAACATCCTGAATTGAATCAGAATCCTGATATTTTCTTAAATCTATATTGCTTCCCATCTTTTTCTTTGTTATTTTAGAAATGAGGAGTTTTTATAAATATTATTATTGCTGGCCTTTGCGATTAATTCTAGCCTAAATATAAAAAACAGTTGAGTTTTAAGCGTCTGAAGAGACATTGAGAGGTTTTATATTGTATGGCTTTATTTAACTACTAAAATCTACTAATGAATACT
>CAZJEV010000029.1:0-11068 GCA_964545215.1 Candidatus Woesearchaeota archaeon | reverse complement strand
CATTTCAGGCAATATTTCTATGTTTATTCTTATGCTTCAGGGCTTTTAATTTCAAAGGCGATGCAGTCTTCTGTAAGAAAAGACAGGAGATTTATAGAGAGAATTAAAGAATTTTTGTCTGCCGGGACAAGCGATTCTCCAAAAAATATCTTTTTGAAATTAGGCATTGACATAAGAAGAAAAGAGTTTTGGGAGTCTGGATTGAAAGAAATTGATAATCTCTTAAAAGAAACAGAAGAATTGGCAAGAAAGCTTGGCAAAATATAAATACAACTATGAACCGCAAAATTTCAGAAAGGTAAGAATTATAAGCTGCCCTGGTTTTTTAAAAAAATGCAAAGCAAGAATAATTTAATTATTGCAGTTTTTGGCGGGACAGGCGATTTAATGACAAGGAAGCTGATGCCCGCCTTTTTGAATTTATGGAAGAAAAGAATTTTAGGAGAAGGCAGTTTTATAATAGGAATTGGAAGGAAAGAGTTTGATGATTTAAGCTATAAAAAGTTTCTTTCTGAAGGAGGAAATGAAGAATATAAGGGGCTTGTCAATATGCTCCCTGTAAAATATTACAAGACAGAAATATCAAAAGAAGGAGCATTATCAAAATTTTCTGATTATTTAAATAAAATAAGCGAGAAAAGCAATAAAATTTTTTATCTTGCTACAAGCTATGAATTTTTTCCTAAAATAAGTGAGATGATTGCCCTTGCCGGGCTAAATAAAGATTCAAAGATAGTTTTTGAAAAACCTTTCGGAAATGATTTAAAATCTTTTTTAGAGATAGAAGATGAAATACACAAGATTTTTTTGGAAGAGCAGATTTACAGAATTGACCATTATCTTGCAAAAGAAACTGTTCAGAATATTATGGCTTTAAGATATTTCAATACTTTTTTTGATAAAATTTTAAACAAGGAAATGATTGAAAGCATTGAAGTTACAGCAGATGAAGATATAGGAGTTGGGAATAGAATTGCCTATTACAATAAAACCGGAGCAATTAAAGACATGATTCAAAGCCATTTACTGCAGATATTGGCTTTATTGCTTATGGAGCTGCCTAAAGAATTAAACTCTGACGAAATTCATGATGAGAAAGTGAAGGTCCTAAAATCTGTTGAAGTTATTGACAATAAGGAGAATTTATTAGGCCAATATGAAACTTATAAAAAAGAAGCTTTTGAATTAGGAATCAATGAAACAAAAACAGAGACTTTCGCGAAAATTATTTTAAATTGCAAAAATGAAAGATGGAATGGAGTTAAATTAATTTTAAGAACTGGAAAAAAGCTTGAAAGAAAATATGGGCAGATTAAAATTAATTTTAAGCGAGAAAATAAGAAAGTTCAGGAAAATGCGATAGTTATTGATATTTTTCCAAAGCAGGATATTGTTTTACATATTAATTCCTTAAACCCTCTGAATAAAAAGGTTGAAAAGGCAAAGTTTGAATTTTCTAAAGAAAAGAATTTTGGGCCAAACAGCATTGACGAGTATGCTGTTTTACTGGAAGAGATTATTGCCGGAGAAAAAACTTTATTTGCGAGAGCAGATGAAGTTGAAGAAAGCTGGAAAATTATTGAAAAAATTGAAGCAATTAAGAATAAAATTAAGTTTGTGGTTTATCCTGATGGAAGAGAGCCGGACTAAGACTTGAAAATCAACAAAGCGAGGCTTTAAAAATACTAAGTTCAACATCTTTTTATGAGAGATTTGTTATATTTTATAGATAGTTCGGCAGTACATATGGCATATAACGGAAAATTAGAAGTATTTAGAAATTTTATTAAACCTGAATATCTTAAGAGCCAAATTAAGAAGCAATCATCTTTTCACCAATTCGTAAATAGTCATCAGATTGCAACTATTGATGAGGTTTTGAAAGAGCAAATGCCTATTTTTAAATATTTAAGAATGTACATGATAAATGACGATATTGCTGGAGAATTAGAAGCATTTGTTAATGAATATAAAAAGACTATTAATCTTCTTGAGCAGGCAATTTTATTTCCATCAGGACTGGAGAAAATGCAGAAAATTATCTATCGTTATGCTCTTCATGAAACAAAGACTTATCACAATGGAGAAAACTGTAAGCTTGGAACAACCCTAAATACAGACAAATTATTGATGGCGATGACTTTTGCTCATGCCATGAAGAATGGCGTTGTTTTAGTTTCAAATGATAAGAAATTATTGCGGGCTTTCAATAACTGCTTAAATAATGTTATAAATGGAACAGGGGCAGTAGAGGAAGGTTTTTTCATCCATCCAATTTATACGCACAGCCAAACAGGAGATGATTATTTCTTTTCTGATGAAAACATGAAATTAGTTTATACACCAAAAAAAATTTAATATTCCATTTCAACCCTCAATTCAACAAGCGCATTTATGTAATGCCCTATTCTTCTGAAATGATTTAATGTTTCCAGTTCTTCCCAAGTTAATTTTTTTCTTTCGCCAGGATTTTTGCTTGACAAAATTGTCATATAGAAATGAATATCATAATTTTTGTTTGATATTTCTATTATTTTTTCTCTTTTGAAATTATAGAAAAAGTCATAGAAAAGATTAAATTGGTCTGTAATCATTCTGGCTAAAGAAATAAGGTTACTTAGTCCGCGCCCTTTCATGTCATCAACAATATGATAAGCTGCGCGCTTGAATTCATCTCCTATAAGCTCCAAGATGTATAAGGCAGTGAAAATAAGATGCGATTTTTTAATGTCTTTAAATCCGGTTTTATTCAGGACTCTTAAGCAATAATCATGAAATTTGTCAATATTAATGTCAATGTCATGTGCGTGCTCAATTAGTTTTGGATTGTTTGTTTTTAGTGCTTCTACAGTGTCTTCACCCAACTGCTGAATTAAAAGAAAAACTCTTCTTAATGAGGAGTCAAATTCCTTGCTTGAAACCTGACCCATATCTTTCATTATGCAGTAATCTGGATGATTTTCAATTATTTCAAAGCCTATAAACCTGTTTGCAAAGAACTGCATAGTTTCTAAAGGAGTATACTTATTTGGTTTTTTTCCGTATTTTATATCTATTGCATGCGCGCTGTAAAACTTGTAAGGATTATCATACCTTTCTTTTGAATCAAAAAGAACTTTTATCTCATCATAGCCTTCTCTGTAAACCGCCATTAAATATTTCCATATTGTTGGAATATCAAGGTCGCTTAAATCTATAACTGCTATTTTTTTCTCATTTTTAGTTTCAGTTGATAAGAATAGCCCGTTGTCTCTTTCTATTAGGTCAATTTCGCTCCCTTGTTTTAGATTAAAGCGTTTTGTCCAATTGCTTGGCAGTGTTATTGTTAGAGTGCTATGCCCCTGCTTTATTACCTTTCTTCTCACAATGTTTTTAAAGAGGATAAGAATATATAAATTTTACCAATATATTTTCAATAGGGAATATATATTATTATATATTGATTATTTTTCCCCGTAGTTAATTTGTGTCAATATTATTCCTTATGGACAAAAAGTAAATATCTCATTTATTTACTATTTTTATGAATTCACTGGAAATCAGAGCAAATCAGCCTTCGCGGAATAAAATAATATTTTTTTGCCTTTGGGACCATAAGCAGGTATTAGTTCCAAGAAAAGTTTTTGATTCCAAAGGCAATGTAAAGGAAGAATTTAAAAATAAGACATTAAGGAATGAAGTCTATATCAGCTTCAATGGAGATTTTTACTGCTCTCAAGAGCATTGGGTTGAATACTCGGAGATGAGATGCTGAAAGAATTTTTTAGAAGTGTAACTGAAATTTTTGGAAACAGAGTTTATTTAAGTAATTCATATAAAATGAATAATGGAGAATGCAAAGTTAGTGGGAAAGAGAGCGCTGTTTATTGCAATGCGACAGGAAAGAGATTAAAAGTTCCTGCGGAAATAGTTGGCGAGAATGAGTTGGCTATGGAAAGATGGAGGCATAGAACTCTTGAAAATGGCGTTTATGTCAGTCCGATTGGAGCTTTTTACTCGTCCTTTAAAGAGTGGCTGGCGCATATGGAAAGACAAGAAAGAATTAAGCAGGATTAAAAAATAAAATCGGTTATTTCTGAAAGAAACAAAAATTTAAATCTTACTTTGATTATTAATAATCATGCCAAAGGAAATAAGCAGCTGGAAAGTAAGAGTTTTAGGAGTAATTTATATTTTAATAAGCTTATTGGCTTACTTTAATGTTTTTTATTATCAAAGGCCGGAGTCTATATTTTGGTTTTGCTACATCGGAATTTTAATAATTGGCATAGGGATGCTGATTAAGAATTCTGACTTAATAAAAAGCCAGCTTTATATTTTAACTATTCCAAATATAGTCTGGACAATAGACTTTTTATCTTACCTTGCAGGAGGAGATTCTTTTTTTGGGATTGCAGAATATTTTTTCCTTGCCGGGCCCTTACTGCCTAAAATTGTAACTCTGCAGCATTTAATTACTATCCCGGCATCGATATATGTTTTTTATCATCTGAAATTAAGAAAAAATAAAATCTGGCTTGCAAGCATTACCCAGCTTGCATTAATATTTTTTGTGACTAAGGCATTAACTTCTAATGAGGCAAATATTAATTGCGTTTATAAAGCATGTGGAAATCTGCCTTTTCAATTTTCTGATGGAATTTATCCTTTGATGTGGCTTATTTTAGGAATTTTAATGGTTTTTATAACAAGAGTGTTATTGCTAGTTATGCCTTTTTTGTGGAAATCAAGAATAGAAGATATTTATGATTAAAGCGCGACATTGGATTTTAGAGCTACTTTATCATTTATTGAAGAAATTAACCTTTTTGGTATAATTAAATCCTGCTTTAAAATCCCTCTATAAACTAAAATTGAGACAATATTATTTGTTTTTTTTGAGCGCTTGATTTCTTTGACACTGCCTATTTTTTTACCTGCTGCATCAATAACTTCTTTATCAAGGTATTCTGTTAAAGGAGTTATTTTCAATACTGCTCCCTCTTGGTTTATTGATTTTATATAGTCTTTGCCAATATAGTCATTTTCAACAAGTCCTTTGTTTACAGTTATGCCTTCAACTTTTAAACTGAAAGGGTTAATATGCAAAGATTTTATTTTTCCTATCTCATCCCCTGATTTTGCAATTACCCGCCTTCCAATTAAATTTTTTAAATCTATAGTTTTAGATCTTGATAAGGCATTATATTTTATCTCAATCATTTTATTTAAAAGACAAAGGGGATAATAAAATTCTGTCGTTTTGCTTAATACAACTGATTAATATTTAATAAATTGTCAATATTTTTAAATAAGAAAAACATAAGCTTTTATGGTATTTGGATTGAGCAATATAGAGGCGATATGGATTGCTGTTGGCCTGCTTGGGCAATTAATGTTTTCTGGAAGATTTATTGTGCAGTGGATTGCAAGCGAAAGACAGAATAAAATGGTAATTCCGGTAATGTTCTGGCATTTCAGCTTATGGGGAGGTCTAATTTTACTTGCTTATGCGATATACAGGAAAGACGCTGTTTTTATTATTGGGCAATTAACAGGGGTTTTTATTTATGCAAGGAATTTGTATTTTGTTTACCGGGATGAAAATAAAAATAAGAGCAAAATCTTAAAATCTGGAAAAATTAAGGTTGATTAATTATCTAATTCAACCCATCTTGATATATCTTTTTTCTTTCAATTTAGCTGTAGTAAGAGCAGATTGCTTATAGCTATTTTATCTTCAAGTTTTTTAAATTCTGAAATTTCTATTTGTAAAATTTATTTTAATAAATCTATCCTTTTATAACTGCCAAGGGCTTTAATCTTGCAACTAATTGGCCTATGCCCAGCTGATGAGAGACTCTGGCAACTTCATCAACATTTTTGTATGCTTCTGGCGCCTCCTCAACAGCGCCCTTCATACTTCCAGCTTTTAATAAAACATCTTTTTCTCCAAGTTCTTTTTTTAAATTCTCTACAGTAATATTTTTTATTGCATAGCTTCTGGAAAGAAGCCTGCCGGCTCCGTGGGCTGTGCTTGCAAAGGAGATTTCTTCTGCTTTTTTTGTGCCAACTAAGACATATGAAAAAGTTCCCATGCTTCCAGGGATGAAAATAGGGCAGCCAACTTTTCTGTAGGCTTTTGGAATTTCTGGCCTTCCAGGGCCGAAAGATCGGGTTGCGCCTTTCCTATGAATACAGAGTGTGCAAGATTTACCATTCATCTTATGCTCTTCAAACTTGGCAATATTATGGGCTATGTCATAAACTAAATTTAATTCTGCCTTAGGAAAGAATTTTTTAAAGCTCTTTCTTACTTGATATGTTATTAACTGCCTGTTTGTAAATGCAAAGTTAGCCGCCGCGTTCATAGCAGATAAGAAATCTTTGCCTAGTTGAGAATTAATTGGCGCACAGATAAGCTCCCTGTCAGGAAGATGAGAAAAGCCATATTCTTTTTCCATTTTCTGAATATAATCTGATGCATTTTGATGCCCTAAGCCTCTGCTTCCGGAGTGAATCATTATAACAATCTGGCCTGTTTCATTTATCCCCAATATTTTTGAAGTTTCTTTGTCAAAAATTGTTTCAACTTCCTGGACTTCAAGAAAATGATTGCCTGAGCCCAAAGAGCCAAGCTGATTTCTTCCGCGAGCCTTTGCTTTTTGGCTTACTTTTTTTGCATCAGCTCCTGAAATACATCCATTATCTTCAATACATTCTAAATCCTCCTTTAATGCATAGTGCTTCTCAACTGCCCATTTAACCCCTTTGTTCAGAACTTCATCAAGCTCTTTATCTGATAATTTAAATTCACTTTCTTTTCCAACTCCAGAAGGAATATTTTTATATAATTCACTTAAAATTTGCTCTCTTTTAAAAATAAAATCTGATTTTTTTATATTGCTTACTAAAAGACGGACGCCGCAATTTTGGTCATATCCTATTCCTCCAGGAGAAATAATTCCTTTTTCTAAGTCAAAGGCTGCAACTCCTCCTATTGGGAATCCATAGCCGACATGCACATCGCTCATTGCGATTGCTTTTCCTACAGCTCCTGGAAGAGAAGCTATATTTGCTAATTGCTTAATAGATGATTCTTCAATAGTTTCGAATAATTTGTCTGATGCAAAGATTATGCCTGGAACTTTCATTGATTCAATTTTTGGCAATTCATAAATATTTTCATCAATCTTCTTTATTTTTTCTTTATACATTTTATTATCTCTAGACTGTTTAACATATTATTATTTAATAGTTTATTAACTTAACTTTCATAGCCCGTTAAATGATTAAAGGACAAGTTTAAACATCCAGGATGGCCTGGGCTTCCCAGCCATCTTTTGATTTCTTTATGTACATCTCTGAATATGTTGCAGCTTTGACGTGCTTTATTTGGTATGATGAAGCGTCATCTCCTGCGATTTCTGCTTTTAAGTTGTTTCCTCTAATGAAAACCCGCGCTTTAGCTGGGGCAAAATCCTCTGCATCCAGGAGATAGATTAACTCATCAAGAAAGCTATAGAAAAGGGATTTATTGTCTATTCCAGAAACATTAATGGTTTTTACTTTCTTTGTCTTTATTTTTTTGTCAGGAGAGAGGTACTCTGAAAGAGCAAGAGCGGCATTCTCAAAAATCTCGTTCAATGTTGAGCCATAAACCTGAAATTTTATGTCTGCTGTATGCTCTAAAAACTTAAATTTCTCGGCCATATCTTTTGGAAGGAAAGGGCTTATAAAAATCATTCTATTTTTAGGACTACATAATTTTATAAATTCTTTTTCTTTTAATAAAACATGAGAATTATAGAAAGCTTTATACTTTTGATTTTATTTATGGCTTTAGGATTTAGCCTTTATCTTCTTTGGCTGAATTGGCCAACAGAGACTGTTTTGTATAAGCCTGTAACAACAGAATCTTTCCAGCCAAAACAAGTTTCAGTGACTTCGCAGTTTTATCCTGGCATGAGATACCAAAGCAGGATGATAAGCTATTCTGTTGAGCCAACATGCAGTGAAAAGAAAAAAAGCGACGCACAGCGTGCAATGGCTCTGCTTTCTGAAAAGTCAGTTTTAAGATTTTATGAAGGCTTTGGAGATGCCGAATTAAAAATTCTGTGCTCTGAATTAGCTTCCAGCCCTGAACAAGAAGATTATTTTGTTGCAGGGGAAGGTGGCCCGACAGACATTATAAATACAAGCCTGTATTATGTGATACAATCTGGAAAAATTTCTCTATTTAGAAGTGAAAAGTGCGTAGAGCCTAAAATTGCCCTGCATGAGATGCTTCATGCGCTGGGATTTGACCATAATCAGAATTCATTAAGTATAATGTATCCGGTAACGAACTGCAATCAAGAGCTTGATAATTTCCTAATAAGGGACATTAATAGGCTATATGAAGCTGAATCAATACCTGATTTATCAATAATAGAAATAAATGTCAATAAAACCGGAAGATATCTTAATTTTTATATAGAAATAATTAACAGGGGGCTGAAAGATGCTGAAGATGTTGTTTTAAATATATCTGCTGATGAGAATGAAGTGAAGGAATTTGAGCTGGATGATGTTGGAATTGGAGTAAAGAAATCTTTGGATGTTCAAAATTTAAGAATGCCGGCGAATGTAAAAATTATAAGGTTTGTAGTTGGATATGGGCTGGACGGGGCCGGCTCTGAGCTTTACGGCGGAAATAATAATGCCGAGCTTATTCTTGCAGAAGAAAAAGAACCTATCCAATAATAGTTGATGCTAAATACTTTAATAATTATCTACAAGACATAAGTAATTCACAAGATTACAATAATGCTCCGCAATATCAATTTTACATTCGGCAATTGGCCGTTTACTAAACTAAGAAATTTAATAGGTTTTAAAAAGTATTTAAACATATAGCAACAGAATCAAATAATTGAGCAGTTTGTCTGTTGCTATATTCGGAGAACATAAAAGTAAAGTTCAATTATTTATGTTCTAAGTTATAGTTAAAATGAATTTACCTTTATTTACTACCGAGAGCAAGTTTTAAATAGAACTTTTTTCTAAAATAAGGAGGTAAGATGGCAGATAAAGAGCAGCTTATAAAAGAGAAGGTGGAGCATTCTGGATTATTGGATTTTCCCGGCTTTTATGGATACGCGCATTCATGGCTGAAAGAAGAGGATTATGGGGTTGTTGAAGAGAAGTACTCTGAGAAAGTTTCTGGAAATGCAAGGGAAATTACAATTGAATGGAGGGCAACGAAAATTTTATCTGATTATTTGAAGGTTGAAATGCAGATAGAATTTGAGGTTAAGGATTTAGTAGATGTAGAAGTTGAGATTGACGGAAAGAAAAAGAAGATGAACAAGGGGAAAGTTTCTGCTAAGATAATGGGAAATTTAATTAAGGACCCTGAAAGCAAATGGGAAAGCAGCGCCTTTTACAGATTTTTGCGGGATTGGTATAGCAAATATATAATACCCGGGAGAATAGAGAAAGTTGAAGATAAAATTGAAAGTGATGTCAGGGATTTCAAGGAGCAGCTAAAGGCTTATCTTGAATTGAGCGGAAAAAGATGATTATCTATATTAAGACATAAAATTTGTTTTACACAAATATTTATATAATCTTTATTTGTGTCTTAAAGCATGCAAAAAAGAGAGCTAATAATAGGATTTTTACTTATTTTATTAATGATTCCTTTCATTCCTTTTGCAAATGCGGCTCTGGAAATTGAAAAGAAAGATAAGGGATCAGTTGTTATATCAGAGCTTGATAATCCTGCTGTTTTTCAATTTACAATAAATAATCGCGGGCAGGAAGAAACTATAGAGCTTTTTTCTTATGTGGGAATTTCTTTTAGTCCTAGGGGGGCCTTTGAAATTTCAAGAGGAGAAAATGTTTTTGAAGTAAAAGCTTATCCTAACAGCGAGATAAGGCAGAGGAAAGACATATATGAGTTTGAATATTTCATAAGGGGGCAGTATTCCGGAATAACAAAAGATTCATTGTCTGTTACTATTGTTCCATTAAAGGAAACTCTGGAAATCAGCGGAGAAAATATAATACCGGGAGATAAAGAAGCGGTAATAAATGTAAGAAATACTAAGAATACCAATCTTGAAAACTTAAGAATAAGGCTTGTATCTGACTTTTTTGATTCTGAAAAAAACTTTTCTTTGGAGCCTTATTCAAGCGTTAAGGTTCCTGTAAATCTTAATCAGGAAAGATTAAAAACAATGCTGGCAGGAAATTATATCTTTACAACTGAAGTAAATTTAAATGGAGCTAAAACAAGCATTGAAAGCACTGTTAATTATGCTGAAAAAGGAAATAGCACTATTTATTCAGAGGAAAAAGGATATTTGGTAAGGAATGCGAGGTTAACAAGAACGAATACGGGAAATATTCTTATTATAGGGAAGATTGAAACATCCAGGGATGCCTTAAGCAGATTATTTACTGTTCATTCTTTAGAGCCTCAAGAAGTAGACAGAAAAGGCTTATATATTACATACAGATGGGAAAAAAATCTTGCCCCGGGAGAGTCTTTCACAGTTGAAACAAAGACAAATTACACGCTCCCATTTATTTTAATCTTATTGGTAATTATAATTGCGGTATTAACTAAAATTTATACTAATAGGGTATTAGTTATAGAAAAAAGAGTTTCATTTGTTAAGACAAGGGGAGGAGAATTCGCATTAAAAATTAAGCTTTATGTTAAGGCGAAGAAATATGTTGAAAATATACAAATTATAGATAGACTGCCTGGCATGACTCAATTATATGAGAAATTTGGCGTAAAACCGGATAGGATTGATTCTGCTTCAAGAAGATTGTTCTGGAATATTGACAGACTAAATGCAGGAGAGGAAAGGGTATTTTCTTATATAATATATTCAAAAGTCAAAGTTGTTGGAAGATTTGAGCTTCCTTCGGCAACCGCGGTCTTCCAGAGGGAAGGAAAGACTGAAAACGCAGAATCAAACAGGACTTTTTTTGCCGCTGAAACTGGAAGAAGCGACTCGGATTAATTTGATTCTATGCTCAGTTGATCCGAAAGACCAAAAGTGGAAAACGAATCATCTAAGCCATTAGTATT
>CAZJEV010000028.1:0-11553 GCA_964545215.1 Candidatus Woesearchaeota archaeon | reverse complement strand
ACAAACTTATAGCTTTATCCCCGCAGCAAGCTGCGGTGGTATTATAGAGAATAAAAATAAAACAGGAAAAAAGATCCAACATGGCCATGCCGTATCTTAAAATAAGATATGATATGATTATCTTTTTTTCTTTTTTCTTCCGCCCCTGGCCATTTTGGCTTGGCATACATTTCCCTTGCCGTCAACGTAATACAAATAACCTGGTTTGCGCTTGACAACATTTCTTACCAATACTGAACCCATTTTACCTCCTTTCATCAAAAATATTTTATTAATATTATCAGCTTTTAGATATTTAAATCTTTCCTCTTCCGACGAAAAAATCAACTATGTGCATATTTCTCCTATTTAATGGAATTTCAATTATTTTCCTGAAATTCTTTTCAGGAAGGACAGAAAAAGAAAAAGGCTTTACAATTCTCCATTCAAGAACGCAGTCTTTATCATCAAGCCATAAAACTAAAAAATCAAAAAACACAAAAAAAGAATGCAGTGAGATTTTCTTGTCTTCTTTAAAAACAAAAAGCAGAGCCTCGCTGTCTCTCTTCATCATCAATCCCAAAACTTTCCGCAATCCGGATATTTCCTTAACATTAATATTAATTTTCTTATTTTTGTAAAGCGCTTTCATCTTTAATTATAGCAAAAGCTATTAATAAATATTATTTGTTTGTATTGACTTATCCAGAGTATTTGTCCAATAAGCTTCATTGCTTTCCGCGCCATATCCAGAATCTCCAAAAAAATTGCCGTTCCAGCATAACCCATACCACCAAGGAGAAAGAATTTTATCATAAAAGCACTTAAGACTTAACCAAAAATTGCTGTTTGCATGGTAAGTAAAAATTCCAGGAGATGATGTGTCTTCTTTATTAATTAAAATTTTCTCGCTCTCCTTTGGCATGTTTAAGATATAATTATTTTCCTCGTCAATAGAAAATTTATCGCTCAAGCCTCTTTTATTCATCTTTTTTAAAGGAAAAAGGAGTTTAAAAAACTATTTCTTGTTGAACTTTTCTAAAGTTCATTGTTCTTATTTGCGTTAGCAAATCCTTGCTTTGTTGAACTTTTCTAAAGTTCATATTCATGTTTTAAAAGAAAAACAAGTTTAAAAATATATATCTTGCCGGCTAAATTTTCTCTGAATCTATAAGTTTCTGTAATTTTTCTCTAAGCATCTTTTCTTCTGCGGCAAGCGCATGCTTTTCTCCTTCATGCCTCTCAGTATTTTCATAGAAATCAGGTAAAATTTCATTCTTGCTTTCTGCATATGAAGATAAATCTAAATGCTTTGAATGTATTATATTTTTTACATTTGATAATTTTGGCTCAAAAACGGCTGTCTTTCTCAAGTGCCTCTCAAAATCAGAATAAACATGATTTAAATCAGAAATTAAATTATCCCTCTCAACCGCAAGCTTTTCTATTATATTCTTAAGCGCGAAATTAAATATTGCTCTTTCGCTCTCTTCAAGTCTGGCTCTGAAAGCACCACTCAACTCTTTCTCTCTGGCAAGATATTTCGCATCCATTTCTTTCATCACTTTATCCCTATCAGAAACAAGTTTATCAATATAATTTTTCTCTTTCTGCGCATATCTCGCCTCAAATTCTTTTCTTATTTTCTCTCTTTCAAATGCAATTTTTTCATAATATTCCCTCTTTATCTTATTAATCTTCTCTTCGGCTCTTTTCTCTTCTTCAATAAGTTTTTTCTCGCTTTCCCCCTTTATCCTCTCTCTTTCAAAATTTACTCTCTCCTTTACTTTTGCTATTTCTTCTTCTAATTTTCTTGCATTTTCTTTCTCAAGAGACTCCTGAACTCTCCTTCTTTCATTTTCAAGCTCCTGCTCAACTCTCTCTCTGACTTTTTTTTCAACAACTGTCTTAATTTCTTTGTTAAGTTCTATATCTGCTCTTTTTCTGTATCTCTCTTCAAATTCCCTCTGCAAAGAATTATATTTCACCTTATATTCCTGTTCTCTTCTCTGCAAATCCTCATTAAGTTTTCTCTCCATTTCTTTCTCCTTTTCTTTCAGCTTTTGAGCCAGCTCTGCCTTAAGTAAGGAAATAAAACTCTGGAATTTAGTCTCAACGCTTGAATCAACTTCAGAAGTATCAATACTTGCTGTTCCTGCATCTCTTGCTCTTATTTTGTCAATTAATTCATCCAAGTCCCGTCTTATAGAAGGAATTGCATTTATGTCTTTAAGCCTCGCTCTTATTGTCTCCGCCTCTCTTTCAAAACATCCTACATTCAAAGAATTCAACTCTCTCTCCAAAGCCTTCAGCTCTTCTATTTTCCCGGCAACTTCCTCAAATTCTCTCTTAAACTGCTCTTTATCCTCTTTTTTCATTCTCTATTCTATACTTTTTTATTTTTATACTCTTCGGTTTTGCTTCTATTAAACATATATTATAAAAGTTAATTATCTTGTCTACAAGGTTTTAAACAGTATTATCATCAATAGAGTGCTTAACAATCAGAAAAACTATTTAGTTTTATACTTTTTCTTCCAGTCATTAATAAGTTCCCTCATCTCTTTCGTGCTCAAATCCTTCATTTTATAATTAAGGCTTCCCGTATTATACCCTTGTCTCTTCCACTCTTCCAGTTTTCTCTCCATTTCTTCTATGTTTCCTTTTTCCTTCAGTCTCTTAAGCTCCTCAACTCTTTTCTCCTGCTTCTGTTTCAGAATATCAACTTTCTGCTTAGCTTCATTCTTTATCTTATAAGCAGAAACTCCTTTTTCAAGAAGAAGTTTTTCCTGTGCGAGAAGGAACTCTCTCTGTCTTTGCATCTCAAGCGCATTGTAGCTCCTAAGTTCAGCAATAAACTTATCCCTGTCCCTGATAAAATATATAAAAATCACTATAAATCCAACAAAAAACAAAATTATCAGGGCAATAGAAAAAAAGTTATCTCTGTTGTATTTCATCCCGTTTGTTTTTTTCTCTTCTATGATACTAAAAAGCGCACTTGAGACGCCAACAGAAGATTTATACCTTGCTTCTGCAACAAGAACATAAGTCCCGCTTTTGGCATTTTTTGGAAGTGAAATACTTTTGCTAATCTGAGTTTGCCTATTAACAACGATACTTTCTGTTTCTGAGCTTAAGACACTTCCGTCACTTCCATATACATAATATTCCAAGTCAACTGTATTTGAGCCTGAATAATTGCTGCTTCCAAAAGTTAAATCAAAAATTTTTATCTGCACCGTTGTTTTATCTCCTGCAGAAACTTCAGAATATTTTGGAGGCAACTCCAAATTTAAATCATAAAAAACATCTTTGCTCTCAACTTCAAAAATTATGGGCACATAAGAAACATCTTTGCTGGTTATTCTCATCCTTCCAACATGCGTACCTTCTGACAAATTTGATGAATTAAAACGAATAACAACATTCTTTCCTTCCCCCCCTTTCAGAGTAAATTTATTCTCGTCTATTGTCACTCCGAGCACATTTACAATTTCAAGGAAAAATTCCTGATCAGCATCTGCTGACAAAGTTATTGTTCTTGTCACAGATTCTCCGCTGTTTACAGAAACCTTTAAAAGAAGAGAATTTACGCTTTGCGCACCTGCGTTTCCAATAACTAAAAACACCAAAATAAACAGCATTATCAATCCTCTTTTCATGTCATATTAAAAAGTCAATCAGCATTTAAATTTTGCTATTTGCCATCACATCTCTCTTATCAATTCAGTTAATTTTTGTTAAAATCGTTTAGCCTCTTTTGTTCATATTTGCTTCATACAAAACCTTTCTTGTTGAACTTTTCTAAAGTTCATATTCACGTTATTTTTAGCAAATTAAACTTTAAAAATCTAATCTCTTTCTGTATTTGCAATAGCTCCCCTTCTTTTTATTAAAGCCCATATTACAACAATAAAGCCAACAAAAGCAAGTATTATTAAGAAAGTGACAATTCTTGAAGATTTTGCAACTTTTTTTTCTTCAACAGTAAAAAGCGCAGACGAATTTGCAAATGCCCCGGGATAGATTACTTCAATTCCTACAATATACTCTCCAGGAAGCAAGTTATTAGTGGGAAAACTCTTTATTAAGTCTTTCTCTTCAAGAACAGAGAATGTCTCGCTATCTTCAAGATAGACATCTCCGGAAAAATCTTTTATCGCATAATTTACGGTTACATCAACTTTTTCTTTAGGTCCAACCTGTAGTAGGTTTATCTGTACAAGCAATTTCTCCCCCGCAGTAATTATTCTTTGCTTATCTGAAATTGAAAGCCCGGCATCAAACAAAAAGTTTTCGCTCTTAACATTAAGCACGATAGGAATTTCTTTTCTGTAGCTTCCGGCGATTATTATTAATTTTCCAGTAAGCAAACCCTTGTTAATAGCTCCCATATCTAAAGTTAAAACTCTTTCTTCATTCCCCCTAAGCAATATTCTGTCTTCAGTTTTAATTATATCTGACAATCCAAGAATGCCTATTTCTAAATCTAAAAGGCTGTTTCTTAAATTAGTTATAGAGACCTTTCTCGTCTCATTAATTCCGGCTGTAAGATAAATACTTAATTCTCTTGGAATCACTCTTATCAGCTCTTCTACTGTACTAATTCCCTTAGGGGAAGCAACTCCTCCTCCGCCCCCTCCTGCCGCGGCTGCGGGCGAAGATGGGGCATCAACTATTCTGCAGCATATTTTTGTTGAATATTCACTACACGGGCCAACATGCGCGTTTGTTAAATTACTTGCATTTGTCTCGCTTGAGCCTATGCTGACTAAACAAGTATAACCGCTTGGACAGCTACCTTGCGCATTTGTGCACTCTGCTCCTCCAAAATCAATACAGGCATTATTAGTATAATTTGCATTTTCTCCAGAATAGTTTTCTACCTGCGCGTGCGCGTTTGTTAAATTGGAAAGTCTTAGAAATGTAGTTCCGCACGCAGTTCCAAGCGCCGCATTAGAAGTACAGCATAAAGAGTTATTATATCTTGAAAAACTCTTATTATTGACATGCTGCGCATGCGCATTATTGTATCCTCCGCTATCATTTTGCAAATACATCAATGCCGTTCCAGAACAGGAAGAGCCCACAGAGCAGGTTAAGGTGGCTGCATAAGCCACATTAATAAAAAAAACAAATGCGGTAAGTGCAATTAAAACAACAGCCAAAAAATAATATTCTTTTCTGCTCACCATCTTTATTTTAATTAAATAAGAATGTTATAAATACTTTTGGTTCTTCAAACCCTTCTTTTTTCAGATGATAAATTTATAAATCTTAAAATCATAGTAAAATAAAAGGGAATAAAATGATAATATGACAAAACAAACTATCATTATTATCATTGTCTTATTAGTTCTGCTTATTGCATCAATTTCATACATTGGATATATTGAGTATAAATCCTACAAGCTTAACAAACAGCAGCAACAGATAAATATAGCACAGGCAGGAGCCCAGTTAGGCTATCAGCAGGCAATAATTGATGTCGCAACACTTGCTTCTACTTGTCAATCAGTGCCTCTTGTCATAGGCAATCAGACAATAAACATGGTTGCAGTTGAATGCCTTCAACAACAAGTTCAACAGCAGGCGCAATAATTGAAGTAATTTACTGATTATTTTCCTGACATATTGATTATATATGATTTAATAATCCTTCAGATATTTTTGAAGAACTAATTGATAAGAGATTATATAATCCGGGATTGAACTCATGCCCTCGTAATTTTATTAAATTTTATTAGAATCATAATCGCTAAAATTAATACAGAGCATTCCATGAAGAGCCATTGCAGCCAAGATGTTTCTTAAGCACTGAATCATAATATATTGCTCCTTCTTCCTCATCAGACTCACATGCGGGCGCGCTCACAAGAGGCCTCAATCTGATAAATCCATTAATATCCAAAGTTGATGTTGGGGATGAAGTGCCAATGCCTACAAATCCATTGCTTTGCAGAGTCATAATATTGATATCAGCCACCGCATTCATATTTGATGAATTTTTTAATTTAATATCAAATCTGGTATTAGGGGCAAATCCTCCCACAGCATAACGCCCAATGTTAAAAGAAACAACCTGGGGATAAACTGATTCTATATTATTAAAAAGGCGGGTTATCTGGGATATTGTTTCAGTTCCAACTGCTGACTGTGCCATGGGACCAAAAACATCTAATTTTGCGTTTGCCATATTAACTGAAGTTTTGAAAATAGCCACGTTTCCATTATTATTAACTGCTATACCTCCGTTGTTTGGTGATGTGCCAGCTCCCAAAACAAGACTACCGTCCTCATTATTATGAATTACAAAATTTCCATTGTTTCCTAATGTGATTACTCCTCCATCCGTTGATGAAATGCCGGAAACAGAATTAACGATCTGCAAGTATGGATTAGCTGCGTGAATTGTTAATGTGCGCGCAGGGTTAATAATGCCTATACCAACGTTGCTGCTAAGCAAATTTAAAGACACATTATTTCCCGATTGATTCCAGACAGGAATTACATTGCCAAGTCCATTGTTATTGCTTTTTTCATTGGCTATTTTGCTTTTTGAAAGAACTATTTTTGATTCACCACCATTTGCCAATGCAAATCCGAAAAATAAGAAGACTAATAAAAAGCCAATGAGCGAAAAAGTAAGCACGCTCTTTAAATCTTTCATATTTTTATTTAAAAAGGGCCCTTTAATTATTTTTTCGTCATGTAAAATATATCTTTTTAAGGCTATAAAGATAAAATATATTTTGCATAGGCAGTTATCTTTTACTACTTCTAATAAGGAAAAGCGTGATTATCACGCTCACATTCTGCTCTGCATTAAATAAATCATAATGCAAATATTTATATACTATTATGCATTATGATTTAGCATGATAAAAGACATACTATTGCTGCAAAAGCGCGAAATAGAGAATAAACTAAAAGAACTATATTTGGAAAGACTGGTTGATGCTAAGAAATTAAAAAGCCCCTTAATAAAAGTGATTATTGGGCCAAGAAGGGCCGGTAAATCTTTTTTTGCATTGCATTTTCTATCTAAACAGGCAGATTTTGGATATGCTAATTTTGATGATGAAAAATTAACAGAAGTAAAAAATTATGATGAAATTGTAGCTGCAATAAATTCTATTTACGATAATCCAAAAATCATGCTTTTTGATGAAATTCAGAATCTCCAAAAATGGGAGCTGTTTGTAAACAGATTGCAAAGACAGGGACATAATTTAATCATTACAGGTAGTAATTCAAGGCTTTTAAGCAGAGAATTATCTACTCATCTTACTGGAAGACATACATTAATAAATATTCTTCCATTCTCATTTAAAGAATTTTTAGGTAAAAAAGAATTAACAACTGCCGAGATAAAAGAAGAGTTAAATCAGTTTATATTATACGGCGGTTATCCGGAGCCATTAATAAAAAATATAGATTATAAAGACTATCTTATAACATTATTTAGTTCTATAATCTACAGGGACGTTGTTAGAAGATATAAAATTAGATCTGCTCTGGCTATGGAAGATCTTGCGTCATATCTACTTTCAAATATAGCAAGCGAATATTCCTATAATTCATTATGCAAAATAGCTAAAATAAACAGCGTTCATACTGCTGAGAAATATCTTAATTATTTGGAAGAAGCTTTTATTTTTTTTAGCTTAAAAAGATTTTCTTATAAAGTCAAAGAGCAATTATCTTCCAATAAAAAAATATATTCCATAGATAATGGTTTTATTTATGCAAAAGCATTTAAAACAAGCCCTGATTTTGGCAGGCTATATGAGAATATTGTCGCCCAAAAACTAAAAAAAGATGAACTTGACAATAAAATAAGAGCTTATTATTGGAAAAATCAGCAACAGGAAGAAGTTGATTTTGTTATATACAAAAAAACAAAAGTCGAACAATTAATACAAGTTTGTTTTGATATTAATAAATCAAAGACAAAAAAAAGAGAAATAAGGGCTTTGTTAAAAGCAGGAAATGAATTAAAATGCAAAAATCTCCTTATAATTACAGAAAACTACGAATTTGAAGAAAATATGGAATGGTTTGGTATAAAAGGCCGGATTAAATTTATTCCTCTTTGGAAATGGCTTCTTTCCTAACATTTCCTAATATCAACTTCAATTGCACAATTTAACCAAGCGCGATTATCACACTTCCGTTCTGCTCTGTAATTCTTGTGACATTTCCAGCTCCGCCAATTCCGTCGGCTTTCAGTTTTTCAATTTCTTCCTTTAACTCATATAGCGCCTGCTCATGCTTGGCAACTAATGCATCAAGCAAAACTCCCTCTTCCTCTCTCTCTTCAAAAACATCTTCCTCAATATCAGTTTTTCTTCCATCTATTTCTATCTTTTCGCCTACTTTCTTTTTTCCAACCTTGTTCTTTATAGGATATTTAACATAAGCATTTCCAAATGCGCTATGATTAATGCTTCCGTCTTCTTTTCTTAATTGCTTGGAATCTTTCAGAGCGTCCAATGCTTTTCCATATCTTTCCTTATCCCAGGCATATGTTCTTGTTATATATCCGGTTGAGGAAACATTTCCAGACACCCATATTGTAATGTTTGTTGCATTTCCAGCGGCCTGAACAGTCAGAGGATATAATGGGTTTGAAGTTCCGATGCCAACATTCCCAGAGCTTCCATTTACAAATAAAAATGAATTACTATTATTAGCTACATTTAACAATCCCTCTCCTGTTGTTCCATTCACATGAAGCAATGACGTAGCGGCCGTAATCCCTATCCCAACATTTCCGCTTGAATTAATACTCATCTTCAAACCAGATAAGGCTAGGCTTCCTGCATAAAATCTAATATCGGAATTAGCTGAAGTTGCCATAATATTTATTCCTCTACTGCCACTTAAAAGAGCCAATCGTGAAGCGATTTGTTGGACCGCTGTATAAGAGCTCGGCGCAACAAAAAGTCCTCCTCCAACACTATCATTATTATATACATAAACTACTGCAGCAGGAGCCCCGCCGCCCGCTGATTGACTATTTCTAACAAGAATGCCAGAGTCTCCCCCACTATCAACATTTACTTCTAATGCGTCAAGACCACTTCCATTTATCTGGGTGTCTCCTGTTATGAATGTTTTTCCAGTCGTACCATTGATTAAGAATAGTAATTGTGAATTATTTGCTATATTAACAGATGAAGATGAAGTTATATTCACATGTAATAAAGATGTTGGGGAGGTTGTTCCGATGCCGACATTGCCGCTGTCTAAAACAACAAAATCTTCAGTTGAGCCATCGCCCGCCCAAATGCTGAATCTGTCATCACTTGTTCTTGTTATATATCCTCTTGCTGAACTTCCTTCTACAAATTCAAAACCCCATGTAGGATTAGTTGCTGTATTCGTAAGTCTAATATATTGTCCGGTAACAGTTCCTCTAAATGTAGCTAAAGCGCCTGAACCAGCTTGAACAACTAATGGCGTATCTGGTGTTAAGTTCCCTATTCCAACTCTATTATTATCAATATCAACATACAAAGTATCTGTATCAACTGTTAAATTTCCAGTGAAATTGCTTGTTCCGACAACATTTAATGTGTGCGTTGGAGATGTTGTTCCGATGCCGACATTGCCGCTTCCATCTATTCTTACTTGGTCTGATAAGCCATTTCTAAAATAAAATCCTCCAGAATTATTTGAAATAAGATAACCTGCTCCGGAAGAATCAATACTTAATCTAAAATCTCCCCTTGTAGCCCTAGTTATACTGAATTGGTTATCAAACACGTCTGCTCCATTAACATGAAATAAATAACCTGGGCTTGTTGTTCCGATACCGATATTCCCGGTTGTCCCGTTGACAAAAAGCAAGTTGCTTCCAGAAGTATTTTGAATGAAAAATGCCCCTGCGCCAGAAGAAGAATTAATGAAAAATGCTGATAAAGGAATTAAAGAGCCAATGCCTATTCTTCCTGTTATATTATTTACAAAAAATATGCCGTTTCCAACTGTGAAATTTAATGTTACATTCAAGTTTGCAGGAAAATTATAATTCCCTGATTCAAATGTGCCAGAGCCAATTACAGAAGCTCCATGACCGGGATCCGCCGCTGAAACAAAATATAAAGATAGCACTAAAGAAAATACTGACAATAAGACAATGATTAATAAGTTAAAGATTGATAGTAAATTAATGTTACTTAAATAGTAATTATTAATCTTTTTACTGTCTTTCTCCTCATGCAACATAACTCTATTTAGTTTATTTAGAGTACTATTTTGGTATTTCATAATACTATTTTAGTATAGTTACTTTGTGCCTCCTTTTTATTTTGTTTATGATTATCACCCAGCAATTTTCTCCTCACATTCTCTATCATGCCCCTAACAACTTTAAGACAATGCTGAATTTTTTCTTTATTTAAAACAACAATTGTACTTGCAATTCCGTAGTCTGCCCGCATACGCAGATCATATAACTCCCTTAACGAATTATAATAATCATCTCCTAATTCTCTTGATATTTCCCAAAGTTTTTGATGATTTTTTGGAACTTCTTTCTGACTGAATTTTATAAATGCAGAAACTGCATTTTCAAGCGCAAAATATAAACGGTTTGCAGAAGTTTTTAAACTACTTTCAACCAAAGATTCAGCAATTTTTAAAAATTCTTCGGCTCTTTCTAAATCATCTGAATATTTTTTTTTTTTTTTCAATACCTCTTTTTTTTAGATCCTCAATTTTCCTAATAGGAGAATGCTTAATAAAAATTTGAACAGCTTTCTCTTTATTTAAATTCCCTAATTTTTTTAATTCGGCATAGCAGAAAGCCAAATTAACTACGGCGTTTTCAAATGCATAATTGAATAAAGATCTGTCTTTATGCTTATCCTTGACAGCTGAATAAAGCCATTCTATAAATTCAAAATATTGATTATGTAATCCATTTAGCTCAAAATAAGAACTCTGATAAATTACAACTCCCCTAAAAATGTTATTTAATTTATATTCCTGATAATGTAAATTAATCACGACACTGAAGGAACTTTCTAATTTCTCTCTTAATAAATTCAGGGCAGGATTATCAATACTACTTCCTAAAATTAATATGTCAATATCGTTAAATCTATTGCTATTTAAAGAGCTGCCAAATAAAACTGCACTTTTAACGTTTTTTATCTTTCCAAGCTGAGAAGCAAGAGCCATTACTATTAGCTTCACAAAAGAAGGAAGCGTTTTTAATCTTAAAGCATCAAGATAATATTTATATTGAAGAATATAATTATCTATTACCGGTTTAACAATTTTTTGCCTGCCGACCACTATTGTAGTTATAAAACCGTTATCTTCCAGCCATTTTAAAGCATTAAAGGTTGAGCTTCTTCCAGAGCCAGTATTTCTGATAAACTCCTCAATAATTTTATCATTCTCCCTGTTGAGAAGAGCATATTCAAGAATTTTCATCATACTTTTCTGGTATCTCATAATACTATTTTAGTATATACCCACCTATTTAAAACTTTTCTTTTTACTGGCTACATCCCACATAAGAAACTCTGACGAATAAGCAGGTTTAAATATATCGCA
>CAZJEV010000027.1:11363-11659 GCA_964545215.1 Candidatus Woesearchaeota archaeon | reverse complement strand
TTTCAGGAGAAAGCCTGCTTTATTGTTGGTAGCATTGAAGAGAATGGCGAGAGCCAGATATGGCTCTGTGCTTGCCAAGGAAGTTGACTGTACTTACAGCCATGCTGTTAAGATATTGCAATCGCTGGAAAAGCTTGGGCTTGTCATTTTTGAAAAGAAGGGAAGGATTAAGCTGATAAAATTGACAAAGAAAGGCCAGGAAATTGCTGATAATATTGAGAATATAAAGAGACTGGTTGGGTAGTGTCCGCTATTAATGTCCTCTCAGTATCTTATGTTGCCCATGTTTATTTATT
>CAZJEV010000027.1:4804-11353 GCA_964545215.1 Candidatus Woesearchaeota archaeon | reverse complement strand
ATTTACTTTTCCTTTTCTTGTCTTGGAAAGCCCTCTAAATAGTTAATATAAAATCAATAGGCATAATTCTATTAAGAAAAAATTAGTAGTTATTATAATGGATTAGACAAGAATGGCACTTAATTTATCTTCTAAGATTTTATATTCTAACACTTAACTAAAATCTCTGTTTTTCTATAAACTGCCAGAGACCTTCTACATGCGAGACTTGCGCTTTTAATAAAAGTCCCCTTAAACTTGAATCCAAGTTTAATCCTAATTCCTGGCCTATTTGTTTAATTAAGAGGTAGAGGGATTTTCCTTTTTTGTCAAAATCCGTCAAGATGCAGACTTTGTCTTTTTTCATTAATTGCTGGGCTATCTGCTCCATCCTGACTTTTATTGGGACTCCGGGCTCATGTATTGCATGGACTCTTTGGAAACCCAGGGCTTTTAATGAACTGACATCTTTTTTGCCTTCAACTATAATTACATATGACTTGTATTTTTCTATATCTTGAAATAATTGAGGATTGAGTTTCATTTTTCTTCTAATAAGTAATGTATTTTATTATTTTGTTGTGCATCCATTTTGCCTTTGGCAAAATGGCCCCGACGGGATTTGAACCCGCGACACCTGGATTTCTACTACTCTTTTAGTTCTTTGAACTCCTAGAAACTTTCTTTCTAAGAAAGTTTGTAGTAAGAGTCCAGTACTCTAACCGGGCTGAGCTACGAGGCCATAAGAACTAGGTTCTTATGAATTCTTATCAAAGAAGAGTTATTTAAATTTATTGAGAAGTCAGTTGTTGATTTAATGAAAGAAGAGCATTGGCTTTAGCTTTTAATTCTTTAAATTCAAAAGGTTTACTTAGATAATCAAAATTGACTGGTTTTAAACTTCTTAGTTGTTCTTCAAGGTCCAGAATATTTCCGGTAATTATTAATGCTGGAGTTAAATTGCCTTCTTTTCTTAGCCGCAATACAGCTTCCAGACCACTTATTTTTGGCATATTGTAATCTGAAACAATTAAGTCATATTGATTATTTTTTGTATGGGAAAGTAATTCTTCTCCGTTTTTGCCTTCAGTAATAGTACATCCTGGGTAAATATATTCTAAGGCCATTTTTATTGCTAATCGCAATTCTTTCTTATCGTCTGCTGTTAATATTCTGTATTGTGATTTTTGTTCCATAAAGTGTTGGAAAGAAAGATGTATTTAAATGTTTGTTTTTGTTACTATTTTGAAGTTATATAATAAATTGATGTATGTTGTATTAAGCTTTAGAAATAGAAAATACAGCTATCTGTATTTTCTCCAGGCGTGCTTGCATTTAGTGCATTTGTAGAATTTTGTTTCAGATTCATCTGCAGAGCGGGTTTGGGAAGTCCAGAAGTATGCTTTTTTGTTTCCACATTTAGGGCATTCAATCTGTATTACCGGATAAACAATATCCTCTTCTTCATTAATGACTGCAATTGATTCTCTCTTATTAATTTTTTCTGACGCTTCTATTTTTGGCTTCTTTTTTGGCTTATAGCCACAGCTTACGCAAATTGCTTTTCCTTCTATCTTAATAATACCGCCGCACTTTTCGCAAAATTCCATTTTGTTATTTAATGATAAAGGGTATTTTAATATTGCGTTTTTTGTTTTTGTATAAATAACTATTTGCAGAATCCTCTGCTTTTAGGGGTGAAAGGCTCAAAGAAAATAAGCTTTATCCAGCCAAGATATGGAATTTTAGCAACTGCTTTTCCTATAACTGCTTCTTGAGGAATGCTCTTCTCTAAATCCAATTGATCAGTGTTATGGTCCCCTTTTGTTCCCAGAGGAGAAGCTGAGACGGCTCTATGAATTAATGGATATTGTGTTTGAGACTTGAAAATTATGATATCGCCTATTGAATGCTCTTTACTGCCTAAAACCAGGACTATATCTCCCTTGTTTAATCCGGATTTTAACGGGAATTCTTGAAAGTCTAATTTTGAAATTCCTTTTGATTCATACCATTCTTTATTGCTTGACCACCATGAATTAAAGGATGATTCGTGATACATTGAGCAGGATTCTACTACAACAAGAGGGAGAGAAGAGCCTGTTAAAAGGGAAAGAGAAGGAAAGAAAATAAATTTAATAATTAAAATTATTAAGGCAATTGAGACCAGCCATGACTGCCAAGTATCTTTTTTTAGAAAATTCCAGAACTTTTTTATCATTTCAAGAGACATTTTAATCTTTAGTTAAAGGTATTTTTAAATTATACATTATGGCTTTAAGCTTATTCCTTTAGTTATTAATATTATGCCTATTAAAATATATATTCCTAAAATAAATTGGTTATGAAAAATTATAATTCCGAGCAGCGAATCTTGAATATAATAATTGCTCCCTGATTCAAGATTTATTTTTGAAAAATATCCAATTATTATTAAAATTAGTAAGGCTATTCCAGAAAAAAACATAATTGGTTTTTTTATTTTCATGTTTGGATGAATTAAATTAAAGATTTGTATGTACAAATCTTTATATACTCTACTAAGGAGAGTATATAATATAAGGGGTGGAAAATGCGAAAAAATTGCATTTATTGTAAAAATTTAATTGAAGAGGAATCTGTTATTGATTTCTGCAGGAGATGCGGAATTAGCGTTTGGGGCGAAAAAATGTTTAATGCCATTGTTAAAAACATGGAAAAGGCCAGAGATTCAGGAAATCTCAATCAGGGCTCTGTTACTGATTCACTAACTGCGATACAAAGGTAATTTTACTAATAAGCTTTATAAACAGCCTTTTTTAAGTATTTCTATGCTAAAGCACAAGAATCCAAGGCAAAAAGGAAAATTTCCATTAAGCAGATATTTTCAAGCATTTAAAGAAGGAGAAAAAGTAGCCGTAGATAGAGAATTAAGCATTCCATTTTCCTATTCAAGAAGATTACAAGGCAGAACAGGCACAATTCTGGAAAAAAAAGGAGCTTCATATTATGTTGAAATAGCCGATTTAGGAAAGCCAAAAAGATACTTAATTAAACCAATTCATCTTAAAAGGATTAAAACATGATATTAAATAGACAGCCTTTATCACTTGCAGAAGTCAAATATTATATAAAAGATTCGGAAGAAAAGAAAATTGTAGATTATCTTAAAAAGTTTTCTAATCTTGATTCTAAAAAAGCTAGTAAGATTGTGGAAGAAATAAAGGCTCTTGTTAATCTAAAAATAAAAGATGAGCATATAGTAAAGATTATTGATTTTCTTCCTCAAGATGTAGAGGATGTAAATAGGATTTTTTTTGATGTTAGATTGACAGAAGAGGAAATAAATGCCATTCTTAATATTACTAAAAACTACTGAACAATATGATAGAAAAAGAAGAATATGCCATAATTTTAGATTTCCTGCCATATGGTTATCCTATAGAAGGAAGAATGATTCCCATAGCTCAAGCTATAGGTGAAAAAAATTTACCTCTTTTAGAGCTAGTTCCCAGGCGCGGTATTATGCTTGCTATAAAAGAAAAAGTTTATATAGGCCCAGAAAAGAGAGATAAGATATATTATATTGCTGGCCGGCTCTCAAAAGAGAAGCTGACAGAAACTGCCAAGATCCAACTTCAAGAGTTCATAGACGAAGTAGCTGCGGAGCAGGAGAAGAAATTTGTAGATTTCTTTAATAATGCCCAGGCAGTTAACAAAAGACTTCACCAAATAGAACTACTTCCAGGCTTTGGTAAAAAGCATATGCAGGAGATTTTGCAAGCCAGAGAGGAAAAGCCCTTTGAATCTTTTGAAGATATAAGAAGCAGAGTAAAGAATCTCCCAGACCCAAAAAAAGCAATTGAGAAAAGGCTTTTGGAGGAGCTTCTTGAAAAACAGCGATTTAATTTATTTATAAGATGATCATGGCAAAGCGCACAAGGGATATTGTAATTAAAAATTATTATCGGAGAAAATAATGGCAGAGAAGCAAACTGAAAAAAAACCAGAAAAGGCAGGAAAAAAAGTTCGTGAGCTTTCAAAAGAAGAAAAAGAATTAAAAAAGTATGGGGAAGAGGAAAATGAAGTTCTAGTAAGGATTTTTGGGTATGACATTCCCGACTCAAAAAATGTTTATACCGGTCTTACACGCATAAAAGGAGTTTCGTGGGCAATTTCAAACGCCGTATGCGTCAAGCTAGGAATCCAAAAAAACAAAAAAATTAAAGAATTGACAAAAGAAGAAATAAAAAAAATAGAAAATTTTCTGGAATCTCCAGAATTGCCTGATTTTCTTATAAATAGAAGGAAAGATCCCGAAACTGGCGCAAATGCCCATTTACTAGGTTCTGATTTGGATATTAAAAAAGAATTTGACATAAAAAGATTGAAGGAGATTAAGAGCTATAGGGGAATTCGCCATGCCGTGAAATTGCCCGTAAGAGGCCAGAGAACAAGGTCTCATTTTAGAAAAAAAGGAATTACAATGGGGGTAAAGCGAAAAATAAAATGATAAGAAAGAAGAAAAAATATGTCAAACCAAGAAAAGCTTATGAAAAAGCCAGGATTTTAGAGGAAAATAAGCTTATGGAGAAATTCGGATTAAAAAATAAAAGGGAGATTTGGAAAACCTTGGCAAGGATAAATTATTTCAGAAGCAGAGCAAAGGCTCTTGCAAAATCATCCTTAGAGCAGCAAGAAATTCTCTTCGGCAAATTGAATAATATTGGCTTGGATGTTAAAAGCACGGCAGATGTTCTTGCCTTAAGGATAGAAAATCTTCTAGAAAGAAGACTATCTACTATTGTCTACAAGAAAGGTTTTGCTTCTACTCCAAGGCAGGCAAGACAGATGATTGTCCATAAAAAAGTATTGATTGGGAAAAATGCAGTTAATGCCCCAGGATATATAGTCTCGGTCCATGAAGAAAATTTAATCTCTGTAAACAGTAAAAAGCAGATAAATTCTCAATTTAAAGTTCAAGAAATTAAATTAGAATCTACGGGTGGAAAAAATGTCTGAGCAGGAAGCAAAAATTGAATTGGAAGCGGATGAAAAGCCGCAAGAGAAAAAAGAAAAAAAGGATGAGAAGGCGGGGATAGCTTATATTTATAGCTCTTCTAATAATACAATTGTTCACATTGCTGATTTATCCGGCAACACTCTATCAAGAGTCAGCGGGGGCATGGTTACTAAGCATTCAAGATTAAAGTCTGACCCAACTGTTGCAATGTTTGTTGCGAAAAGAGCAGCTGAAAGAGCGAGGGATTTAGGAATAGATGCTTTATATGTAAGAACAAGAGCAAAAACAGGCAGTCCAGGATTAGGGCCCGGGGCGCGCGCCGCAATAAAAAGCCTAAGCAGAGAAGGCTTTAAAATAATAAGCATTTTGGATAGTACAAGAGTGCCAAGAGGAGGGCCAAAGAAAAAAGGGGGGAAGCGCGGGAGAAGAGTCTAAATATTTAAAACCCTGTTTTACAAAATAATAAAATGGAACTAATTCAAAAAACCAATGAAAAGCTTGTGTTGAGGCTTGAAACCAATGAATCTCTTTTAAATGCAATAAGGAGAAGTGTTGCAGAAGTTCCAACTCTTGCAATAGACGAGGTTGAAATTTATAAAAACGATTCTGCTTTATATGATGAAATGTTGGCGCACAGGCTTGGTTTAATTCCATTAAAAACTGAAAAAGGCATGACTTCAAAGACAAAAATAGAATTTAAGCTGTCAAAATCAGGCCCCTGCATTGTATATTCAGAGGATTTAAAAGGTTCTGTAGAACCAGTTTATTCAAAAATTCCTATTACAATTCTGGATGAGGGGTACAAGCTTGAGCTTTTAGCCACTGCAGTTTTAGGCCAAGGATTGCAACATGCAAAATATATTCCCGGTTTATGTTATTACAGACATTTGCTTGAAGTAAAATCAGCTCCTGAAATTGATAAAATTATTCAAACTCCCTATAAATTAATAAAACCGGAGAAAAAAGGAAGCAAATGGCTCTGCGATTTAAATGATGCCCAGATAAAAACAATAGAAAATCTTGATAAAAGCGCAATTCAAAATTCAGATGAAAAGCTTTTTATTATAGAGTCGTATGGTAATATGCCTGCCAGGGATATTCTTATAAAGGCTCTGAATGCTTTATCAAGCAATCTAGATTATTTTGAAAAAGAGATAAAATAAATTTTATTTTTATATTCTATTATTTTATAATAAATTAGTATTCATTTTATATATAGCAAATTTTTTCATAATTTGGTTCTGTTTAGCACAAAAACGCAAGTAATTCATCAATTCTAAACAGATAATCTACACTTTTCCTTAAGAATAGTAAAATTATAGTTGTCTTTTATAATACTACTATTATTTTTATTAAAAAGGATTACTTTTTAGTTTATGGTTGATGAAATATTGGAAATAAATGATAGAAAAATAGATAATCAAAATAATATTGGCCCATATAGTGAAGCAGGAAATTTTGCTCATGATGTGTATTCTAAAATTAAATATCATTTAGCTACATCTACAGGGGTAATAACTGCCGGCATTCCTTTGTTTTCAGCAATGGAAGTCGGTCTTGTTGGGATG
>CAZJEV010000027.1:0-4794 GCA_964545215.1 Candidatus Woesearchaeota archaeon | reverse complement strand
TGCCGCTTATTCTGGATTGGGCTTGATTTATGCGGGGGGCAGAAATAAATTAAGAAGATTTCTCAATATTAATGAAAATTCTAGGGGCTTGTCAAATGCTGTTGATTTGGCCTACGGAGGTTTTTTCAACGGCTTTATTCAACCTGCATTTTATTTTGCAGAAGCAGTTATCTTTGGAAACGATATTGACACAGAAATATTATACCGCCAAATAAAAATGGGATTGTCTTTGGGTTCATTAGCTGGAATTTTTGTAGGTGCTGGAATAGATGTGTTTGCTGATTTTTATAACTGCAGACCTTCAAAAAGAATTCCGCAAAGAATAAGAAATCTGCCTGGTTCACTGAAGGCAAGTCTTGCTACATTGCTGACGGCGGGCTCATTGGTTTTTTCTATGAATTATTTGCCTAAAATCATTCCAGACAGCGGCAATTATGGAAAAGAGCCCTCAATTTCTTATGCAATTATGGAAAAAATATGCCATGAAAATTTATCTCTTCAGGAGAACTTAAAAAGAGCAAGAAGCAGTCTAGAATGTAAATTAAGGATTAATAAAGAGTAATTTATAATTCATTTGAATTATGCATATAAGAAATAATCGTTAAGGGCAGTCATTTTTTCTGTTTTTTTCTACTTTATGCGGGAAGTAGGATTCGAACCTACGCAAGCACTAAGCTACGACGGCCTTAACGTCGCCCGTTTGACCGCTCCGGCATCCCCGCCTGCGGGGATGATGAAGATACACTATAAAATATTAACTATTCAGATTTTTTATTTTTTCCTCAAGTTCCCTGACTCTTCGCGCTAATTCTTTATAATTACTTGAGTAATCCTTTTCCATTGAGGTTACAAAATCAGTCAGATAAGCATTGAAGAGGGTGCTTAGCTTTCCTCCGAATAGAGCAAGCTTTTTCTTTGCCTTTTCTAAAGCATCAAGGTCAACCGTGATATTTACCCTTATTTTTCCTTTTTCTTTCATACACACTTATACTTATTTAGGTATAAATACTTTTCTCTATCAATAAATTTAAATACTATTGCTTCAAGCGTTAATCATGAATATAAGCAAAACTAAAATTAAGGCGCATTTAAAGAATAAGACAAATCCGCAAATTAAAGAAACAATCCGGCTGGCATTAAAAAACCAAAACTGGCTTCCTCTTGTGAAAACAATTGCATCTTCAGCAAGAAAATATTCTTCTATTAATCTTAATGACATAGACGAGGAATCCAAAGCAGGCGACACAATTTTAGTTATAGGCAAAATTCTTTCCTCCGGCGATATAACTAAAAAAATTAGGCTTTGCTCACTGGGAATTTCCAAGCCCGCCCTTGAAAAATTAAAAAAAACAAAATCAGAATATTCTTCCATTTTAAATGAAATTGAAATAAATCCAAAAGCTCAAGGCATTAAGGTGTTAAGATGAAAAGACTAAGCAATAACAGGGGGCAAATTGTAATTGATGCCAATCAGGGAATTTTAGGAAGAGTTGCAAGCTATGCAGCAAAGCAGGCATTGTTAGGAAAAAAGGTCATAATTGTAAACTGCTCTTATGCCCTCTTGTCAGGAAATAAAAGAATGATAATTAATGAGTACAACAGAGCAAGAACGCGGGGCGGCTCAAGCCTTAAAGGGCCATTCTTTCCAAAACATCCTGAAAGGATTTTCAAAAGAACTATCAGAGGAATGCTAAATTATCAGCAATCTCAAGGCCTGGGTGCATTTAAAAGAGTAATCTGCTATCCTGATATTCCAGCGGAATTTGCTGATTCCAAGAAGATTTCATTCCCCCGTGATTTAAAAACAAAAACGATAGGGTTAAAAGAATTAAGCCAGGAGATATAATGAAAGAAAATTCAGTAATAATATCGGGAAAAAGGAAAACTGCAGTCGCAAAACTCAGGATTAGAGCTGGCACTGGAATGATATTTTACAATCATCTTTCTTATTTTGACTTGCCTCTTTTTCACAAACTGGCTCTTTTAGAGCCAGTTAAAATCTTTGAGAAGGAACTAGGAAGTTTAAAGCATGACCTGTTCATAAAAACTTCAGGCGGAGGCAAAGAAGCGCAAATCCAGGCTGCCAGGTTATCTATTGCAAAAGCTCTCCTTCATGTTTCTGGTTCAGACACATTGAAAAAAGCCTATATTTCCTATGACAGAAATATTTTAGTTCAAGATTCAAGGAGAAAAGAAACCAGAAAGCCAGGAGATTCCAAAGCCAGAGCGAAGAGGCAGAAATCTTACAGATAAATATATAATTTTTTGTCTTCTATATTTAAATAAAGATTTATTCTTTAATTTTTATGCGTCCACTAGAATTTTGGATAATAGATGACAATCAGAACGATTTGCTTTTAATGGAAAAAAGTCTGAAAAGGCATAGTTTAAATCCTAAAATAAAGACATTTCCAACTCCTGAAAAATGCTATGATGATATGAAAGAAGCTCTGAAAAGTTCCAGAGAGAAAGGAAAATCTAGTGGACCAACAGCTGTTATAATTGATTGCAAATTGCCGACAGTGCATTATGGTGGAGTAACTGCTGTTGACGGAGTTGATGTTGCAAAATATATAAAGAAAGATTTAAGATATGACAGGACATGCATTCTTACAACAGGGGGGGCGTTTACTCAAGAGATAAGTGATAAATCTTTACGAAGCAAGTCTATAGAACTTCTTGTTCCAAAAGAAGATTTGTTGGATGAAAAAGGCCCAAAAACAATTGACAGACTGCTTTCAAGTGAGCAACTTTATGACCGCTTGGCAATTGGAATTTATGGTATGGGGATTCAGGGCACGGAAGCTGCAAAAGGACTTTATAATGAGGCTTTTGTGCATAATAAGAGCTGTGTTTCAGAAATAAGATGCTTTAGTAATTTCTGGCAGCATGACATTAAAGGAAAAGAGCAGGCTGAGACATTTCATA
Organism: Candidatus Woesearchaeota archaeon; assembly: GCA_964545215.1. Taxonomy (GTDB): domain Archaea; phylum Nanobdellota; class Nanobdellia; order Pacearchaeales; family GW2011-AR1; genus VGKP01. The sequence goes on along the minus strand of CAZJEV010000027.1, from coordinate 1,866 downwards.
ATTTAGCAGAAGATTTTAAAAAAGAAAAGATAAAATCTTGCTTGTCTCTTGACGAATTTCTTTGCAAGCCAATGGATATATTATTTATTATGACTGGTTCATATAGAAAGGGCCCTGATAGAATTGATGTTACCTCGGTTTCAACAAGAGATGAATTAAAGGGAGTTTTAATGAAAGGCTCAGTTCATAAAATTGAAGATATCTGTAATGAGTTGCAGATAAAAGACTTCAAAGGCTTGATTGTTGTGATAACAAATGTTGTTGAGCCGCACATTATGAGATTTTGCGCGCAGGACTTAAAATGGCTTAATAAAACAACATCTCTTTCTTATCAGGATTTAGCAAGACTAAAAAAAAGTTATCTTGGAAATGAAAAGGACAAATTATTAGATTTTATTGATAAGATTCCAGAATTGGAAGACCTTCATTTTCCTTTGTTTTTTGGACAGCACGGGGGAGAATTTGCAGATTTTTCCCAGGCATATATCCAGAGGGGGGACGAAAAAATATTTCTGAGAGATGTAATGGGTTATAAATATAAGAAATTCAGAATAAGAAGGGAGTTTGAAATAGCTTCTGAGTCAAGGAGCTACGGACTTGGGGCGCAAAAGGCAGAAGTAATTCATGATAAGGCCTCAGATGGTATAAGAAGAGGCATTGTGGAGCTTGTTAAGAAATTATCAACTTACCAGCCAGCTATTTATGCGCATTCTTATGTTTTTGGAAAAGAAATAGGATTTCCGGGACTAGGAGGAGTTATTACAAGGCAAATAAACCCGGACTATGAAAAGTCCGAGTTAGGGCCAAGTGAATATGATTTAGCCAATTTGCCTGAATTCTGGAGAAAAGACATTGCCAGGCAGCTTGAAGAACAGATGCATCTGTTTGCTGAGCATTACCGAAATGTAAGTAAACAAAATTTAGCCCCCCTCTTTAAGTGATTTTTAGGTTGTCTACTTTTATACTACTTTTGATACAAAAAGGTATTTATATTCTAGACACCTTATACAGATATTCCCATGGAATCCTTTAGCGATAAAGAAGCAAAAATTATTGATGTTTTAGAATTTATAGGTCTCCATAAAAATGAGAGGCTTATATACTTAGATTTGTTAAAAAATGGACCTTCGACGGCAGTGGATATTTCTAAAAGAACAAAAATTCACAGACCCAATACTTATGATGCTATCAGGAAATTGATAGAAAAAGGCTTTATATCTCAGATAAGAACATTTCAAAAAAATCTGTTTAAAGGAATGGACGCGGAAAAAATAAAAGATTATATAGAGCAGAAAAGGCAGGATGTTGAGGCTATAATTCCGCAAATTAAAGAATTTTCTAAGAAAATTAATTTCAGAGAGGAGGTTCAGATTACGAAAGGAACTTTTGCGGCAAGAGAAGCCCTGCTTGGTTTATTGGAATTTAATCAGGAGATTAAAGCCTACGGCGCTTCCAAGGAAGCTATAGAAGTTTTCGGTATAGGATTTTTGAGAGAATTTCATAAAAAACGCATAAAGAAAAAAATAATGATGAGTCATATCTATAATGTTGACGCAATAGACAGAATTAAGCATTTAAATAAACTGAAATATACTCAGGCAAGGCACTTGTCAAAAGCATATGATACAATCGTCGCAACAATTGTCTGTGGAGACACGGCAATAATAGTTATTTTCTCTACACCGGTGTCAATAATAACAATAAGGAGAAAAGAGATAGCAGACACATATAGCAAATATTTTGACATGATGTGGAAGCGGGCAAAAATTTGAAACTTATTTGGTATTAGTTGTCTGGGTAAATACTACACTTTTTTTTATAATGAAAAAATCTGACATTCATATGCAAATAATTGAGGGATTAAAG
>CAZJEV010000026.1:0-11788 GCA_964545215.1 Candidatus Woesearchaeota archaeon | reverse complement strand
GGTCTATGACAGAGGCAACTCATCATGAGAATACACCCTCCCCTAATGCTGCCCGGAATCGCACATCACAACGAGGAAACGGCCTCAGTTTGGATGAGTATACAGTCGAAGTGCTCGAAGCGGTGCTTCAGATTTTGAAAGCTCAGCGGAACGCGTTGTCGGCGTCTTAGGACATCCAACTATTCTGAATCTCCACGTTACCTGGATCGAAAATTGGTAGAGTGAAACTTGCGAATCGCGCCGAAAATAAAACTTCTAATTCTAATTAACTGAGCTCTTTGGGTGGGGAATTGAACAAATTTGTGAGATGGCTCCGAGGGGATTTGAACCCCCGACACCTGGCTTTCTTTAAGCTTTAGCTTACTTGTTATAAAAGGCCAGTACTCTAACCGGGCTGAGCTACGGAGCCTTGCAGCTCAAAGCATTTAATCATTTTTAAATCTTCTTTATAAGTTATGTTTTAAGGTTCAATTGTCATTATCAGAAACTTTCTTTTGCCAATTCTAAAATCTGCTCTTTATTCAAAGTTCCGGTTGAAGCATAGACAACCTCTCCGTTTTTTATGAAAAGTGTTGTTGGAACAGCCATTATGTGGAATCTGTCAGCCAAAGTATAATTTTCATCAACATTTACTTTTGCAAAATTTATTTTTCCTTTGAACTCTTTTGCAGCAGCTTCAAAATACGGCTTCATTATCTTACAAGGGATGCACCAAATCGCCCAGAAATCAACAATCCAATTTCCTTTCTTGACAGAAGAATCAAAATTTTTTTCATTTAATTCAATTATATTTTCTGACATTATCACCTCTTAATTTTCACCAACATTTTTGATAATCAAGCTTAATAAACTTTTTGTAAAAAGATAAAAAGTTAATAATCTCTTAGCCGTTCAATTTCTTTCTTTATTTCCCTTACCTCTGTTGTTTCCAATTTTTTATTAAGTATTAAATTTCCAAAATCATCATAACTAAAGGATTTATAATCTCCAATCTCGTTCTCAGATTTAATAATTATTTGCGAATAATTAAGCCTTGGATTTATTTTTATTTCTAAAGATATTCCTTGTATGTACGGGACAATATAACTTATTGTATATGCTCTTGTTCTAAAATTTGAAGGTCTTAAAGAAAATTCAACAAAATCAGAAGCCCCAACTTGAACTCTCTTTTTTAATAATCTATTTAAATCTGCAACTGAATAAACCTTTTGCTCTTCTAATATATTTAAAAGATTTTCAGCATTTCTTTTTAGCTCTTCTCTATTTATAAGCATTTAATCTTTCAATATCTGTTATTTTAAAAAATTATATGTTTTGATAAACTTACATTGAAAAGTATCAAACTTTACATTGAAATAGCGAAATATTTATAAATATGCATTCTTAATTAATAATGAAGAATTAAACTATTCCCGAGAGAAAAATGATAGTGGAAATGAGCAAAGGCAGGCAAGTAACAATTCCAGCAGAAATAAGAAAGGTGCTGAAGTTAGATGTAGGTTCAAAGCTTGAAATAAAAAAGAGAAATAATGAGATTATCTTAAAACCTTTAGGAAACGAACTTGAAAAAATGTTTGAAGAAGCAAAGAAAATAAAACCAAAACATAAATTGACAGCAAAACAAATGGATGAACTTAACGAGAAACTATTCAAATGAAATTTATAGATAGTAACATTCTTGCATATGCTTTTTACGAAAATAAGAATATAAAAAATTGTCAACAAATAATAAAAGAAGGAGGTATTATTAATACAATTAATTTAATTGAGGCATACAATATAATTTATTTTGAAACTAATTTAGAGCATGCAACCAAATCAATAAAATCATTATTAAAATCAAATTTAAAGATTGTAAATACTGATATTAATCTGATTTTTGAAGCTATAAAAAGAACATCTAAATACAGAAAATTAAAATTCATAGACTTGATTCATTATATAACTGCCTTACTGAATAATTGCAATGAATTTGCCAGTTATGATTCTGATTTTGATAATCTGGAGATTATAAGAGTTAATATTTAATATCTCTTTTTCCTTATTATATCATGGAAAAGCAAGAACTAATCGCCCATCTAAAAAGACAAAGCTTTTCACCTTTTATTATAAAAGCTTTTGAAAAAGTTAAAAGAGAGTCCTTTATCCCGCAGAATATGAAAGATTATGCATATTTAGATACTGCTCTCCCAATACAAGAAGGACAAACAATTTCCCAGCCAAGTATGATAGCTTGGATGTTGCAGCTTTTAGAATTAGAAGAAATTAAAAATAAAAAAACAAAAATTTTAGAAATTGGTTCAGGAAGCGGATATGTTCTGGCTTTATTATCTTCTATTTTGCCAAAAGCAGAAATTATGGGCTTGGAGATTAAAAAAGAATTAATAGAGCAGTCAAAACAAAAATTGTCTAAAAATAAAAATGTCATGATTTTTAACAAATCAGGCTATTTAGGATTTCCAGAAAAATCCCCCTTTGACAGAATTCTTGTTAGCGCCTCTGCCCAAGATGAAGAAACAATACTTAATCTCGCCAATCAATTGGAAAACAATGGAATTATAGTAGCTCCAGTCGGGCATGATTTAATAAAAATAAAGAAAACTAAAAAGCTTGAAAAAATAGATTTTAAAAACGCGGTTATGTTCGTTCCCTTGGTTAAAGAGTAAAGAGAGTTTATAATAAATTAAGTAATTTCCTCAAGATTTAAAGGGCAGGGTCTTTCTTTTTTTACATGCCTTAAGCATTTCTTGCAATAATAAATGTCATAAATTATCCCATTAATAGCAATGTCTGCCTGATGAGTAAAGTTATGGGCGCATTTATTTTTCATGTCAAGAGCTTCATTATCTTGCAAAACAATATTTTCTTTTTTTACTTCTGTCATTCTGATTGATTTATTATTGTTATGTCAAGGAACTTGACCTTAAGCACAAGAAAATCTAAAAGATTTTCTGTTCAGCAAATTTTCCTTAAAATTTGCTGCATCCAAAATTTGATGTTTGAAATAATAAATTTGTTTGCACAAATTTATTCCCCGCATCCAGATCTTGCAGTCTGCCTGCAGGAAGTGCAGTAAACCGCGCAATTGCCAATTCTTTTTGCAGGCCCTCCGCAAAACTGGCATATAAGCCCCTCATTTGAAAATTCCTCAAGAGATTTTTGCTCTTCATTCATGTCAATATTAGAAGGAATTGAACTATCTATCTGATTAAATTTAATGTCAATTGCATTATTTATTGGATTAGTTATACTGATATCTAGCTCTGCTTTTTTTCCAGAGCCGAATGTACTTAGCATAAACTGCGCAACATAATCTACAATTGATGAAGCTGTTCTTATTATGTGTCTTTCTTTGTCAAGCTCTCCCCCATTTGTATTTCTAACAAAACCGGAAGGCTCAAATTTATGATATCTGAATTTGCTGAATAATACATCAACAGGAATTCCATACTGAAGATTTAAAGATACAGAAGTTGCCCACGCATCAATTAATCCATTTACTGTAGAGCCTATTTTATGCATAGTCAAAAATATTTCTCCAGGCTTTCCGTCATCATATAATCCAACTGTTAGATATCCTTCATGCCCCGCAATATCAAACTTGTGCGTTATAGATTTTCTTGTCTGAGGCATTCTTCTTCTTTCCTGTACAAGTGCTATTTCTTTTGCTTCTCTCTTTTTTACCATCTCTCCTTCAGTTTTTTGAGTGTTTAAAGGCTGACTTCTTTTTGAATTTTCTCTGTAAATGGCAACTGCTTTCAATCCTTTTTCCCATGAGTAAATATAAGCATCCATAATTTCATCAACGCTGGATTGCTCAGGCATGTTGATTGTTTTGCTTATGGCTCCTGATATAAAAGGCTGGCATACAGACATCATCTTAATATGCCCTTTATAATTAATTGACCTTTTTCCTTTCGCAGGCTTAAACGCGCAGTCAAAAACAGCCAAATGCTCTTCTTTTAAATAAGGGGCCGCTTCAATCATGTCATTTTTATCAATATATTCCACAATTTCCTGAATTTGATTTTCCGAATATCCCAAAGTCTTTAAAGCAAGCGGCACACTTCTGTTTATGATTTTCAGCATCCCTCCTCCTGAAAGAACTTTATATTTTACTAATGCAATGTCGGGCTCAATTCCCGTTGTATCGCAGTCCATCATGAACGCGATAGTGCCGGTCGGGGCCAATACACTGACCTGAGCATTTCTAAATCCGTATTTTTCCCCTAATTCTAACGCATCACTCCAGCAATCCCATGCTTCATTTACAAGATTTTTTAAATTTGAAGGCATTTTTGTAACTTCAATCTCTTTTACATGCTCTCTATGCATTTTAATTACTTCAAGCATTGATTCTCTGTTTTCCTTGAATCCTGGAAATGCTCCAACTAAAGCAGCTAACTCGGCGCTTGTTTTATAAGCCTCTCCGCACATTATTGCAGTAATTGCAGCCGCTACTGCCCGGCCTTCATCAGAATCATAAGGTAAGCCAAAACTCATTAGCAATGCTCCAAGATTGGCATAACCCAATCCAAGAGTTCTGAAAATATGTGACCTTTCTGCAATTTCAGGAGTTGGATAGCTTGCTCCATCCACAATAATATCCATGGCAATTATAAACCTTCTTACAACTTCCCTGAACTTCTCAACATCAAAATTTCCATCTTCTGTCAAGAATTTCATTAAATTTATGGACGCAAGATTGCACGCAGTATCGTCTAAAAAGACATACTCACTGCAATTATGAATTGTAATGCCATTTGCTACAAAAGTGCTACTGATAGGTTCAGTTAAGTCATAAACTTTTTCTTCGCCTAAATATTCTAAAGATATTATATTGTCAATAGGCAAATCCTTATATGTTTCTATATTTTCATTTAATTTGTTCAATTTCTCACTTTTCAAGGATTCAGGCATAAATCCTATTAATTTTTGAAATTTTATTCTTCCAGACCTAGAAATTCTTAAAGAATGCATTTCTTTTACATTATATTCCTTCCTTCCACCTTTGCCATCTGGCAAAAAGCTTGTAGTTTTGCCAGCTCTTCTGTTTTTATACAGTTTACTTTTAATTCCAAATCCTAATAGAAGAATCTGAACATCTTTTAACAACTGAAGACTTGTCGAATCAAGGGCAACATATTGGCTTTTTTCTCCATAATTAGCTACAGTTCCATCTGAAGTGAAAAGGCCTTGAAGAACATATTTCTGTGCAGATAATGGAAGAGCAAAGATAGCATCTGAAATTCTTTTCTCATGAGAATAAAGTGACAAGTCAAGCATTTCTGCAAACTTATTAACAAGAAGAGAATTTGTTATATTATATTTTCCGCTTGTGGCAGTAATTTGCATTGTTGCAGGAGAATTTTTATGTGTTATTCTTTCATAGTTCTCGGCAGTATATTGTGCGAATTTATTCAATATCTCTTTTTCTTCTTGTTTGTGCATGCATATTTGTATTCCTCTCTCGCTTCCTTTTCTTGAGCCATCTCCTAGATAAACCCCCAACATTTGATAAAAAGTCTTTTTTTTATCTTCAATATCATTTATTTGCGCAACTTCATGAGCTGGAATTAGAATATAATCATCTTTTGTAAGTTCGCATGTTTGAATAAATCCTCTATTTACTGTAAATACTTTATGATCTGCAGTTAATTTAATTTCATATCCATTTTTAGTCTCAAGTTTATAGATTGGCTTTAATCCAGTTTCAAATGCTCCTTTAATAGAAGCTTCTTGAATTATTCCTATATTTGTTAAGATTGTACTTTCTTTTCCCAGAATTGAGTCTATTCTTGCCCACTTTCCATCTTTCATTAGGACTTTTGTGTCACCAGTTACACACGGATTAGTTGCATTTATCCTCCCTGAATTTTTGCAAGTGTGATATTTTTGTATAACGCTGTCGCATTGAATTCCTGGATCTCCGCATGTCCATGTCCCTTCTGCAATTTTTCTCATTATATCTCCCGCCTTAAAAGTTTCAACTATTCTTCCGTCAGTTACAGATTTTGTCTGCCACTCTCCGTCATTTTTCACAGATTGCATTAATTCATCAGGCACTCTAACACTCATATTGCAGTTTTGGAAGAAAATGCTTCCGTATGCTTCTCCATTCATTCCTCCTGAATAGCCCTGCTCAATTAATGCCCATGCTTTTTTCTCTTCTTTTTGCTTTGAGTTAATAAATTCCATAATGTCAGGATGCTCAGCATTTAAAATTTCCATTTTAGCAGCTCTTCTTGTTTTTCCTCCTGATTTAATGATATTTGCATAAGCATCGTATCCTTTCATAAAGCTAACAGGCCCAGATGGCCTGCCTCCTCCTGTAAGTTTTTCTTTTGAGCTTCTTAATGGAGAGCGATTTGTTCCTGTGCCACTTCCTGCCTTAAACAAAGTTGCTTCTGCTACCTGCACTTTCATAATTGATTCCATGTTGTCTTCAATGCTCAAAATAAAGCACGCAGAGCACTGCGGTCTGTCATCGCCTTTATGCGCCGGAACAGCTTTTTCGCTTTCAAAATCCCATTTGTAAGAAGAAACTCCTCCGGCACTTGGATTATACTCATTAATCCCGACATTAAACCATACCGGGCTGTTAAAAACGCAAAGCTGATTTAAGCAAATTGCAGCTATTTCATCTCTTAATATCTGGCTTTCTTTTTCATTAAAATAGCCCTGCTTTATTGCCTGCCTTTCAAAAAATCTTGATACCCTTCCAATTAATTTCTCAACAGAATCTTCTCTCTCTCCCTTTGCCCCATCCCCCCAGAAATATTTGTTCGCTACAACTTTAATTGCTAAAGGACTCCAAAAATCAGGCCTTTTTACACTTGGCTGAACAAAAATGACTTTTCCTAGATCATCTGTAACTTTTACATCTTCTGCAATCCACCTTATCGGATTGCCATAAATGTCATATTCAAACGGGCTTTTCCCCTCAGAAGTTAAATATCTATTTAATTCAAATTTTCTTTGCTCAAGAAGTTTTAATCTTTCAGGCGTCATTTTAATCTCTAATTGCTATTTCCTCCTCTAGTTCAACTTTTTTAACTGAATCTGTTTTAGGAGTTTGATAATTGTCCCTCTCAAAATTCTGCCTTAATTCCATAACACCAATCTCAATTGCTTCCATTTTCCTCTTTTTATTATCTTTAATTGTTTTTTAATTTTTTTATCACTAATTCTAATTAGCTAATTATTTAAGTTTTTATATTTTATTCTGTTTAATTCAATCATCTTATTTTTTCACCAATTCCTTGATTTCTTTTTTGAAGTCATCAACATCAGCAAACTCTCTATACACTGAAGCAAATCTTATATAAGCGACTTTGTCAGCTTTTTTTAACTCTTTAGATACCAGTTCCCCAATTACTTCTGTCTTTATCTCTTTTTTGCCCATTTTTCTTAGTTTTTCTTCAATATTAATAAGCATCCTATCAATCTTTTCAGTGCTTATAGGCCTTTTCTCGCAGGCCTTAATTATCCCTCTTTTTACTTTTTCCCTGTTAAAAGGCTCTCTTCTTCCGTCTTTTTTTATGACTCTTAACTGAACTTCTTCAATATTCTCAAGAGTGTTAAATCTTTTTTCACATTTTAAGCACTCTCTTCTTCGCTTTGTTATGTTTCCTGTATCTCTTTTGTCAATTACTTTTGTTTCTTGGGATTGACAAAAAGGGCATAGCATTTGATTACCAAAATTTTATAATTTCACACAATAGGCTGTGCTCACCTCTCCTCCCAGCACAACCTGTTGTATTCAATATTCTTAAATTATTTAATCTTTATAAACCTTTCTCCGAGAAAATTTTCCCCGACGATAAAATAAGAAAAACAAAGAGTACTGCTTTTTTAGTGGTTAAGAAAAATCCAAATATTATTAAACTTGATTTTTCAATTTATTTTATGATAAAAGGAAAAATCCAAGAAGAAAAATGGAAGAAAAAATTAACTCCAGAGCAATATTATATTTTAAGGGAAAAAGGCACAGAGCCTGCTTTTTCTGGAAAATACTGGAATGAAAAAAGTCATGGAATGTATAAATGCGCTGCCTGTGGACAGCAGCTTTTTTCATCATCTGCTAAATTTGATTCTGGCACTGGCTGGCCTTCTTTTACTGATGTCCTGCCAGGAAGCGTGGAGTTTCATGAAGATAATACATTGTTTATGAAAAGAATTGAAGTTATTTGCAGTAAATGCAAAAGCCATTTAGGGCATATTTTTAATAATGGAAAAGAAAAGGGCGGAAAAAGATTCTGCATAAATTCCTGCTCATTAGATTTTAAAAAAATTAAATAATTATATCTTATCTTTTATCTTGCATTGGTTCTATTTTTTGAACAAGATAATCAGTTCCGCTTCTCCACGGCCATGCAGTCCATGGCTCAACATAATCTATTCTGACTTTTGCTCCACCCTTTAAATAATCATCAATTTTATTTGCCAATTCCCCTATATTTTCACCATGTCTTGCTTGATTGTCCAAACTAAACTGCCAGATATTTGCACCCATTGCTCCTCCAGAACTTACAATTCCTTCTAGAGCCATCTCTCCCTCATAAGTCTTCCAAATGAGGCCTTTTTTTGTAAATTTGTTAATAACTCCAACTCTGCCACCATTGGAATATTCAATATTATTACCGATATTACATCCTGCTACCACGAGTAAAGATACCCCTGCTCCAGCTGAAATAAAGGCTTTTAAAGGATGATCTGATGCCCAGTAACAAATTGCTTCAATGACTTCTCCCATAAAAATAATGTAAGTTTTATTGTTTAAATATCTTTTCCCAATTTTGTAATTTAACAGAGTAGTAAAAATAAAACAATTTAAATAAGCTTATTTCTTTTATAAAAATAAAATGCAGACAAAATTCAAACGCCATCAAAAAGTCAGGATTCTTGCAATCCCGAACCCGGAATATGTAGAGTATCACAACGAAGATGATTCTGACTTCGTTGAAGTACCAATAAAAAAAGGAATGCTGGGAAAAATAAATATTATTCTTCCAAATGGGCAGTATCATGTTGAGATAATAAATGAAAAAGGAGAGGCAATAGCATATGCGCCATTTGATGAAGATTCCCTAGAAGCTATAGAAGAAAATTAATCACAATAATCCTACAAGAGATTTCAAACCTCTATTTCTTGGACTTTTTTTTCTTTCATTAAGATACGCTTGCGTTAATTTTTCTTCTTCTAAAGTCACAACATTGATATAATTCATATAAGCATCCCATGGTTTTCTGACCAATCTTCCAACTTCCCGTGCCATATCATATAGTCTATTGCTCATTCCCTCTTTAAGATTAATTAATTTATAAAACTAACTGTTAAACTGCAATACTTTCATTAGAACTAGCATTTGCACTTGAATTTACAGATTCACTTCCTATATCCACATTGATATCAGCTTCGGATTCTGCATTTTCTTCAACACTGACATTTAATGCGGGCTCTGCGATTATATCTTTTTCCTCTTCATCTTTTTCATCTGCCAGAAAGGTCCACCATGGCTTTCTTGCCTTTATTATTTTTCCAGTTTCAGCATCAACTTGCGCTTCAACTTTCATCTTTTTCTTGAATATTAAAAGTACTCTGGAATCTTTTTCAGTTTCTATCATATAAGTCAGTCTGCTCTTATTTCCAGAGCCAACTTCTTTCAATTCTATAGTGCAGTTCCTTTCAACGCACTTAGCTTTTAATCTTTCCAAAGCAATTTTTGAAGCTTGATCAGGCATTATTTTAACATATGCATGCCTGCCATTTGATAAGTAGGCTCTTAATAATGTTGTGTCATTAATATCTTCTGCTGTTAAATTTAATCCAGTTTTGGCATTTATTCTTCCAGCAATTATTTCTTTTGTTTCATTGTTTAATTCCCTTATAGCAATTTTTCTTCGCTCAATTTTTATTATCCCCTTTCCTTTTCTTATTTTTTCCTTAAATTTCAGAATTTCTTCTGTTTGATTATCTGAAGATTTTATCTTTATTTCTCTTCTAATTTCAATTTCTCCATCTTTTTCTTTAATTCTTTCCTCAAATCTTGTTTTTGTCCCGTTTTCTCTTACTTCTATTCTTGTTCTAGTTTCATTTGAGTTGCCAGAACTTCTTGAATTAGAGTTCCCAGAATTGTCATTGCTTCCAGAGTTATCAGAACTTCCGCCTTGTAAGCCAGATGAGCCGGAATTGTCATTGCTTCCAGAGTTATCAGAGCCGGAATCTCCCACAACTCCCATGAGCATACTTAAAGCCAAGAATAAAGTTAAAAAAATCAAAATTCTTTTTTTCATAATAATGATGGGGATATATTATATTTAAACTTATTTAATTCCATTTAACCCTCTGATTTTGACAAGCCCGTGTTTTGAAGCCTCTCTTAAATGAGCGTAATCTTCAACAAGTTCACTTAGAGATGCATATGTGACGCTCAAAAAAGAAAACAATTTTTTTAAATTTCTTTTGCCTGGCAGGGCTTTAGCATACGCATAGCTATCAACTGTTGCCGGGGAAATATTTAGCTTTCTCGCGAGCCATCTTCTGCTTTTGTCAAGGGATTCAAGCCTGCTTTCTACAAGAAATTTCATCGCCCTGTATTCTGGCCTTCTTTTTCTCTTATTTTCCAGATAAGTAATATATTCTCTGCGTGTTTTAAAACCTTTTTCTATAGCTCGTTCATTGATATACTTCCATGAGTTTACTTCATGTCCTCTGTACATAACAATATCTCTACTTTGAAACTTATAAATTTTACTTAAATGGTGTATTAAAATAGACTACAAATCTTTTAAGCTTAAAATCCATTAGTTTTCGTATGAACAAGTTATATATTATCTTTTTGTCTTTTGTTTTATTAATTAGTCTGGTCTCTGCATCTTACCATGATTCAAGTATATCTTCAAATGCACAAGTCTCTATAAACGCTGATGTCAGCTCAAATGCTAATGTAGACTCTAATGCTTCAGCAACCGCCTATTCAAATGACGGAGTTATTCAGGTATCGGGCATTGATTTGCAGGCGAAAGTCAAGACAAAAGTCAATTTTTCATCTGTTGATTCGCAAGGGAATTTAAGAGCCCAATTTTCTAATGGGAGGTTTGCCTCTCTTAGAGTCTTGCCAGAAACTGCCTCAGCAACTGCACAAGCAAGAATAAATGCTTCATGCCAGAATAATAATTGTACATTAGAATTAAAAGAAGTCGGCTTTGGCAATAATGCTAAGCTTATTTATGAAGTCCGAGCAGAAAAAGAAGGAAGATTCCTGGGCATCTTCAAAACAAAAGCAAAAGTAAAAGTCCAGATAGATGCAGAAACCGGAGAAGTTGTTGCAGTCAAAAAGCCGTTTTTAGTTTCAATAAAAGAGAATACTTCTGTTAAAACAACCGCTAACGCAAATGTGGGCGCTCAAAAAGATTAGGATATTAATCTTCTAATTTCCCTAACAACATAATCAATATCTTTTTTTGTTATATATTCATTAATAACAAATCTCAAAGCTCCCTTAATTTCCTCTTTATTCAAGCCAATGGACTTCAAAACCCTGTTTTCCTTTTCCTGCTTTTCCAAGCAAGCTGACTTTGTAGAGCACATAATTCCTTTCTGAGATAAAGCAATAACAAGTATCTCTGCGTCAATCCCGGGAAATAAAACATTAATATTGTCATAAATTCTTTTTTCCCTGCTTCCATTGATTTTTCCCCCAATTTCCTCAAGTTTTTTAATGAAATAATCCCTGTTTTTTCTTATTTTTTCCTTGTTCACTTTTTTAGTTATCTCCAGGGCTTT
>CAZJEV010000025.1:0-11863 GCA_964545215.1 Candidatus Woesearchaeota archaeon | reverse complement strand
GTTAATTTATGAGATAAAACTGGATTATTGACGGATAGGGTTTCTATGGGGCTGCTATCTCGCAAAGAAAAAGAAGCTTTTTAAAGCTTTATTTTCTTTTTTTTCTGTGATTTAAATAGAATACCCCAAACCTTAAGATAATCCTTCTCCGTTCTTCTTATTCCTTCTTCAGCCAATCTTTGCAGCTCTCTGTGTTCTTCATCATCAAAAAGGCCGTTATATAATCTTGCTAATGTAAACATTTCAATGCTTAATCTGTAAGTTGATAAATGAAAAGCAAAATCAATCGCGCGGTATTCATTTTGCCTTCTGCTGCACTCAACTAAAGATGCTAAGTTGCCCGCGGTATTTACATATTCCTCACATTTCTTAATAATTAATAATTCTAAATGTTTCCTAAATTCCTGACTATGCATAGACTAACACAGAGTAATCCTTTTTTTAAAGCTTGTTAAAAACAATAAATATTAATCTATTTACTTCACATTGGTTTAAAAGTTAAAAAATAAGCCTTAAATATGCCTCTTTCCCTATAATAAGAATGAGAATGAAAAAAAACAGGGATTTGCCAAGAGATCCCTTAACTGGTGAAACATTTAAGTTTATAAGGGCAAAAAAAAGATTCAAAAAAATCATCTGGCTCTTATCAGTCATAATTGTCTCGGCGATTGCAATTTTATTTTATTTTTATGCTAATCCTAAAATAATTGAAAAGCAGGCTTTAGAAAAGCAGCTGACTTATATGAAATGCACTTCTTTATGCCCGGCAGATATAGTTAATGATAAAGGTCAATTTGCAAAAATCTGTATTAACAAGTGCTACAATACAACTCTTGCTTTGCTTTCAACGCAAGAAAAAGCAGTGCTCCTTAATTCAGAAAAAAACAAAGCAATATTAAAAGATTATAATTTTTGCTCTTCAAACTTAAAGAGAAATATATCATTTGATTATTATTCATGTTTTCTCAAAATGTTTGACAAATATAAGGATATTAAGGATTTTACTTATTACTATCCGCCTTTATATGATAGATAATTCCCTTGATTAGTATAGGTTTTTGGAATTATCTATCACGGAAATTCTGAACAAATATTATACTAATCATCATAATTTACGATAAATTCTAGCTTGTCCCGAATAAATATATTCTCCTATTTTTAAAACTCAATCTCAAACTTTCCCAAGACTTTCTCCAAAACATTAAATACTTCTCCAGGTATTTTAGTCTGCATTTTTCCATTATTTTCCATCAAGGTTTTTTCAAATTCCTCTCTGTTTGAATTAGCAATCTTCCCATCTTGAATCTTTTTTATTTCTTTGCCTTCTATTAAAAAATTCTTATCTCCGAGCAAAACAAGCTCTGCCTTTCTGCCAGAATAAGAAATCTGCATCGTTCCCTTTTCAGCGCTTATTAATTCCGACCTTTGCGCATATTCAATCAAGGCATTCATTAATTCTATTGCGTCCTTCTTTACAGAATCTGCTTCTTTGGAATTTAATTTTCCTGATTTTATCTTTCCTTTTACATTTACCAGCTCTTTCAAGATTTTTGAAAATCTTGGCTGAACTTTTCCCTTTTTTATCATTTGATTGTTAAAATCCCTAATAAGTTCTTTCTGGCTTTTGTTTCCAAAAAATGTTCCTAGAAGTTTGAAAACATCCTGATAAATTTCTTCTGCACTTTTCTCTTGTATCTTCTTTTCAATCCTCTCTCTTAATTTTTTGAGCATTTTATTGTAGTCTCTCGCTTCTTTCAAAAATTCGTCAATTTCATCCCCGGAAAATTCCTTTAATTTCCCGTATTCATACTGCTTGAACAAATGCACTGCTTTTTCCAATGTCTTTAAGTCCTTATGGGACATTATTTTCTGCCCATCAACAAAAACTCTCTTCACATCAGAAACAATCGTCTTCGGCACAGGCGGAGCCTCTCCTGCAAGCATCATCATAGCTTGAGTTGGCGTGACAACTCCGTAATAAATATCAACCATAGCGTCTAATAATCTTCTTTTAACAAATTCATCTGTCTGCTCTCCTTGTTTCATATATAAATCAATTGCTTCTGGACTGGGCTTGATTCTTCCCATTTTTAAAAGCAGTTTCCATGGGATGAAAGTTCCTCGGTCATAAAATGGAATCCCATCTCTTATGAATGTAAACATGACAGGATGCGCATCTTTTACAGACTGCCAGAAATCAGTCAATAAATAAACCTGAACATTTAAGATATTTTTTACTCCGGCAAGAGCAGTTGCCTCTCTTATATAATCATAAATAATTCCTCTTAATCTGTCCAATAATTCCAAACGGGGCATTCTTTTGACATCGGTATCATCAATGACGACAAAAACATCAACATCAGAATCTTTACTTGCTGTCCCCCTTACTAATGAGCCACCTATAGCATAAGTAGCAACATACTTCTCAAATTTTCTCAAAACAAGGCTTTTATGAATATTTGCAACTCTTAATGCTCCTAAAAATCCATTGTCATGTAAGGGAAAAGATGCAGATATCGCATCTATAAACTCAAACTTTGAATCAAGTCCATAGTTCCACAAATCAACAGGAGTTTTAATTATAAGCCATAAATTTTCCCGGGTTTCTTTTACAAACTTAATAACCTCTGGTTTTATCTTTTGAATATTTTTGTACTGCTCTTCCGGGATTATCATAAGCATATAAATAGGCTTTGTATCAGAAATTTCTTTTGGAATTGCCTCATCTTCCTCAAGCATCTGGCTTGCCTGTCCAGGTAAAATCCCGAGAGCTATTGTAAAGCTGTATTTTTTCAAAACCGCTTTTTTAAATCCATCAAGCTTTGCTTTAATTTTATCAAAATCAATTGCCTCTTTTACCTCTGCTCTAGGCATTTGCATTCCTGGAATTTGAGGCATCTGCAAATTTGGAATTTTAATATTGGATGAAAGCCCAGAAGTTAATGTGCTTCCCAATCCTGCCGGAACTTTAGGAACAGCATTTATATTAGCAACATCTTCCTTGCTTTTCTTTTCGTTTTTCTTATTGCTCATGTGAAAATCACTTTTTCAGCCTATTTAAAATTAAGCTTTTTGTTTTTGCAACTCTGATTTTAGCATGCTTAATTTTATATACTTAATTCGATAATTAAGCTCATGATTAGACAGCAAATAAAAAGAGGGGAAAGAAAATACTTGCCAGAGTTTGTTTATGGTGGTATTGACGGAGCAATAACAACATTTTCAATTGTCTCTGGCGTAAGCGGCGCATCCTTAAGCTCATACATCATTATAATACTAGGCTTAGCAGATTTGTTAGCTGGCGGCTTTTCAATGGCAATCTCAAATTATTTATCAATAAAATCGCAGATTGAACTGCATAAATATCATTCAGATTACAAATTTTTCAGAAGAGAGGGCAAGCATCCTGTAAAGGCCGGACTGGCAACATTTATTTCTTTTTTTATTATCGGCTTTATTCCCTTGCTATCTTTTGTTCTGGCATTATCATTTCCAGCTTTAAAAGAGCAGGAATTTTTTTACTCATTCCTATTAACTGCTATTGCTTTAGCAATTGTCGGAGCAGTTAAAGGCTTAATTGTAAAAAAGCATCCTATTCGCTCTTCAATTGAAACTCTTTTAATTGGGGGCATTGCAGCCTTGCTTGCTTTCATAGCCGGCTATGCTGCGAAAGGGCTTGCAGGTTGATTAATAAAATGCGATTACTTTCTTATTTCTGATTTGTTTTTAAATAAGCCTATATCAAAATTCTCATTAATTGCATAAAACAAATTTATAAATAGTTTATTTAATTATATTTCCCATGGAAGATAAAATTAACAATAAATATGCAAATAATAATATAAATGAAGAAGAAGCAATGAAAAAATATTTTAGATTTTACCTTTTGAATTATAATTTTAAATTTCAGAGAATAGCGAGAATAATAGAATATTTTAAATTCAGATTCAGAGATTCATGGCTTGAAGAATTTGTAAAATAACATTTATAAGTATATTAAGCACGATAAAATAATAAAAGAAAAAATGGCAAGAGAAAATCCAATTAGAATATATTATGAAGTTCCATTTGTCTATAATTTAACTTTTGGGGCAGGAATTGAAATTCTATTATATAAAGGAAAAAAATATTTATTCTCCCATGCTGAAGATGGACTCCCAAAATTAATAGGAAGGTTTGTCAAGAAAAATCTTTATTCCCAAAATAACAAAAGCAAAGGATTTCATTATCATTACAATAGCCCAACAGATAGCGATGTTTCATTATTTTCAGACTTAGTTAAAAAATTATTAGAATTTACTTCACAACCCAAACATGTTTCACATTGCAAAAGCTTCTGACTCCTTCTTTTGAATAAATTCTTCCTATGCCTGACATTTTATAGCCTCCCCAGGGCATTCCAATTTTAGACATTCCATGTCTGTTTATCTCAACTGTGCCGGCTTCAATTTTTTTGGCGACTTCCTCTCCTTTTTTCAAATCAGAAGTCCAGATGCTTGCAGTTAATCCGTAAGATGAATCATTTGCAAGCTTTATTGCTTCATCAGTATTTTCAAATTTCATTATAGTAATAATTGGTCCGAATGTCTCTTCTTTCATGATAAGCATATCATGATTTACATTTGTCATTATTCCCGGCATTAAGAAATATCCTTTATTTCCTATTCTGTTTCCTCCATAAATTAGTTTTGCGCCTTTTTGCGAGGCATCATTAATATGCATTAATACTTTATCAAACTGGAATTTAACAGATAAAGGCCCAATATCTGTATTTTCATCAAAAGGCTCCCCGACTTTAATTTTTTTCATTTCTTCAATGCATTTTTTTATAAATTCATCATAAATTTTTTCATGGACATAGCATCTTTCAACTCCAAAACATACCTGCCCGGAATACATTGTCCCTGCTCTTACAATTTCTTTTGCTGCTCTTTCAATATCTGCATCTTCCAAAACAATTGCAGCATCTTTTCCCCCTAATTCCAGAACAATTCTGTGCAATTTATCTGCTGAGCTTCTCATTATTTCCTGTCCTGCCCTGACGCTTCCTGTTAAGGCAATCATATCAATATCAGATTCAGTTAATTTTCTCCCGACTTCTTTTCCTCCTATTGCAATTTGAAAAGCGTTTTCAGGCATCCCTTCTTTTTTCAGTTCATCAAAAATTCTTGCAATTTCTAATCCTGAAAAGCCGGCATATTCGCTCGGCTTGTAAATTACATTGTTCCCGGAAAGCAAAGCAGGAATTATAGAAGCCAAAGAAACAAAAATGGGCGCATTCCATGGTGATATTACAGAAACAACCCCAAGCGGCTCAAATCTTGAGACATTCTTTTCATTTTCGTCCTCAAAATTAATTTCATCTTTAATATAATCAGGAACAAGAGAGCAAAAAGCCTCCAATCTCTTCTTTGCAATATCAATCTCGTGCCTTCCTGCCTTCAGAGGTTTTCCTATTTCTCCGGCCATTACTCTCGCAATCTCTTCCTTTCTCTTTTCAAGAATTTCTCCAAATCTCATAATAATTTTTTTTCTTTCTTCTATCGGCATATCAGCCCACATTCTCTCCATTTTTGCTTTTTTAACAGCTGCTTCTATTTCTTCAAATGAAAACTCCTCAAGGGCCCCATAAACTTCTTCTGTTGAGGGATTTATTGCTTTAATCATTAAAAATCAAGATGGAAGAAATATATAAATAAATGGCCCATGGAGGAATCGGACCTCCGCATGGTCGGTGTAAATGAGTCACTACAAAAATATAAATCTGCTTTTTATAATTTCCAATGTCTGCCTTGTCACAGAAATGTTTAAATACTATAGTAACTGCTAGTTATCATATAGTAACTAAAAGTTAACATGATGAGTTTAACCTTGAATGAAAAAAAATTAATACTTGTGCTGTTTAAAGACTTTAGTCAGTACTATAATTCAAACTCAATTAGCAAAATAATTGGAATTAGCAGAGTAGGAGCAATGAAGATTTTTAAGAAACTTCTTAAGGAGAACTTGGTGTATAGTGTAAAAATAGGCAAATCTATAAATTACAGGTTAAATCTGAATGAAGATTATGTGAGGAAGCTCGTGGCTTTCTTACTGGCAGATGAGACAATTAATTATGATAGATGGAAAGGAGAGTTCAAGGACTTATTTAAGGGAGAAAGAATCGTTATCTTATTTGGTTCTATTATAAGAAATTATGATGCTGCGCGGGATATTGATTTAATGATTATCCTAAAAAGAGAAGAAGAGAATAAAGTTAATAAAGTTCTTAAAGATAGAGAGAAAATTCTTCCAAAAAGGCTTCATGCAATTAAGTTAACTTCTCATGAACTGTTAGATGGAATAAAGAAGAAAAACAAGCCGACAATAGATATTATTAAAAACTCGGTAATTCTTTATGGTCAGGATAAATTTGTAGAGATTATAAAAAATGTCTCAAACTTCTAAACAAGTTGATTGGTGTTTAAAGAAAGCCAAAAAAGAGATTGAAGAATGCAGTAAATTAAAAATAAGGACGAGGCACAGAGGGCTGCTTAAAATAGATTCTAATGATGAAGAAGCAAGAAAGCATATTGAAAAAGCAGAATATAACCTTAAGAGTGCTTTGGATTTTGTAAAAACCGGCCATTCAGACTGGTCTATTAGCGCGTTTTTCTACTCCCTGTATCACTGCTTTCTTTCTATAGCTTATAAATTTGGTTATGAATCCGGAAATCAAAGCTGCACAATTTCACTTATAGAATATCTTAAGGAGCAGGGAAAGATAAACATTGATTCTAAGTTCATTGAAATGTTCAAATATGAAGATAATGAAGATGATATAAATAGTATAATCCAGATGAGAGAAGATTATACTTATGGGACAAAAAAGAATGCATCTAAAGAGAAAACCGATGAGCTTACCGTTTTATGCAAGGAATTGATTGAAAAGACTAAGGAAATAGTGTTTTAAAAGCAGATGCTTTTTTCTCTGGACTAAATTACATCTCTCTTTTTCCCATGGGCTTAGCAATGTGATGACTGATTCAAGAATAAACTTATCGCTCTAAAAAAATGATGGCCCATGGAGGAATCGGACCTCCGCATGGTCGGTGTAAACGACCCGGTCTGCCATTAGCCTAATGGGCCTTAACATCAAGAGAAAAATTAGTTTTTAAAATTATCTTAACTTATGCTCATACATTCTAAGATAATCTTCAATTTGTTTTATGCCATACCTAATTGCGGGGCTCTCGGCTTTTGTAATTTTAGCTATTTGTTCATTAGATAAACCACTTTGTTTTAATAAATAATAAGCTGCGTGCCTTAAAGTCGGATAAATTCCATCTTTTTTCCCTTGCAAAAATTCAAAATTTTTTATCTTTAATTTTTCACATAGATTTTCTAAAGTATCACATGGCTGCAAAGAATTATCAGCTTCAATTACTTTTACAATCTTCAGCAAACCAATTAATTCATTTACTTTCATATTAACATTTATAGTATGAATATTTATAAAAATTAATGTGATGCGTAATAACTTATATTTATTTAGATAACCTTAAATAATCTTTAATTATTTTAAATCAGAGCCAGAATCCAGGCTAAAAAGCGACCATAGTTTATCGGTTAGAATGGCTCGTTGCCAACGAGCAGAGTCGGGTTCAATTCCCGATGGTCGCATTTATTTTCTATTTCTTCCTTGTAGAAATGGCTCCAGCTCTCTTGCTCTTCTGTAATTAAGATAAATCTGGCGCGCTACTCCATAACAAAAAGCAGTTCCTGCAATTATCACGCCCATGTCTACTCTTCCATCACTATCAATTATAGGTTTTGGCAGAAATTTAAAATCAAAGTCTTCTATTCGCCCCATCCTTGCTTCAACCATGCTTAAATATAAACCAGCAGATAATCCAACAATTGTTGTCAAAAAAGAGCTTCCTGTTCTTTTAATGTATCTTTCATCTATTTCCTCATACTTATTTTTGTTTTTATCATAAAAATCAGAATAATGGAATATATAAAAACATTTAGATAATATAAATATGAATTATAAATATGGGAATTGATACTTTTTAGCACCAAAAAAGCTTAAAAATATGATTATTCCATACCTTCATAGCTTGGCATTTTTGGTGAAGAAGAGCCTTTGCTTACTAAAACATCATCAATTCTCAAAATTAATGAAGCAACTTCAGAAGCAGAGCTTATTGCCTGCGTCTTGACTTTTAAAGGCTCTATTATGCCTGCCTGGAAAGCATCCTCAATTTTATCATTAAATAAATTAATTCCATATCCAGTTAAGCCGGATTCATGTCTTCTTTTTAATTCAGTCAGAATATCTATCGGGTCAAGTCCGGCATTTTCTGCCAGAGTTTCAGGGATGCTTTCAAGCGCATTTGCAAATTCCTCAATTGCTAATTGCTCTCTCCCTCCTAAAGTCTTAGCAAAAGTTCTTAATCTTCTGGCCAGTTCAATCTCAACTGCTCCTCCTCCAGGAACTACCTTCCCGCTTTTAACAGCCGAAACAACATCTCCTAATCCATCTTTTATTGCCCTTTCAATTTCATCTATTACATGTTCTGTTGAGCCTCTAACAACTATTGTAACTGCTTTGGGATTTTTGCATTCTTTTATATAAATTAAGCTTTCGCCGGAGAATTTTACCTCTTCAACAATTCCTGCTTTCCCAAAATATCCCTGATTCAAATCATCAACATTAGAGATTATTTTTCCAGATATGGCTCTGGCAATTTTTTCCATATCACTTTTAGGCACTCTTCTGCATACAAATACCCCTGCTTTTGCGAAGTAGTACTGTGCAACATCATCAATTCCTTTCTGGCAAAAAACAACATTTGCCCCGGAAGATATTATTTTATCAGTTAAATTTTTTAAATATCTTTCTTCAGAAGCAATAAAGTCTTCCAATTGTTCCGGACTTGAAACAGATATTTTTGCCTCTGTTTCCGGGTTTCTTAATTCAATCGGAAAGTCTACTAATAATATTTTAGCATCTTTTATTTTTGCCGGCATTTCTGCATTCGCCCTTTCCTTATCCAGAACAAATCCCTCAATAAGCTCGCTTTCTTCAATTCCGGAACCTTTAAGCTTCTGTATCTTAACATCTTCAATATTTACATCTCTGGAAGAACTTATTCTGTCCACTGCTCTAACAATCAAATCTGAAAGCTTTTCTTTATTTCCTTCCGCTCCTTTTCCTGTCATAGCAGTCATTGCTATCTGCTTCAATACTTCTTTGCTTTCCAAAGGCATTGCAATCTCCTCTAAGATATTTAAAGCTTTTTCACTTGCCAGCCTATATCCATTTACTATAACAGTGGGGTGTATCTTTCTATCAAGCAATTTTTCAGCATGTTCCAACAATTTTCCTGCTAAAAGCGCCGCAGTAGTTGTTCCGTCTCCTACTTCACTCTCTTGAGTTTTAGCAAGTTCAACTATCATTTTTGCAGCAGGATTGTCTATTTCCATCTCTTCAAGAATTGTAACGCCATCATTTGTAACAATTATATTTCCAGCAGAATCAACAAGCATCTTGTCCATTCCCTTAGGCCCCAAAGTCGTTTTTACTATATCTGCCACAACTTTAGCAGCCAGTATATTGCCTCTTTGCGCATCTTTCCCAATAATTCTAGAAACATTTTCCGGAAGAATATAAATAGGCTGTTTATCTGTCATTTTTACCTTTGGCAAAAGATACTTGCTTTGTTTTTATTTGCGTCAGCAAATCTCTGCCTTTTTGAGATATTATAAATCTCATTGTTTAGCTCCAAAATTATCTCTTAATAATATTTTTTAAAATTATGTGTGATGTAATTAACATTAGTAATTGCAAATATAAAATAATAAAATAAAAAATTACTAATTTTCGTCTTCTGGATTATCTTCATCTGAATCGTCATCAGGGTCGTCATCAAAATCGTCTAATCCGCTTTCTACATCTTCCCCTAAGTCTTCAGAGTCATCTTCCTTTTCATCATCCTCATTAAATGAGGCAGAGTCTTTGTGCTTTTTCATTTCTTTTTCTTCGTCTCTTTTAAAGCAAATTTAATTATCTTCTTTTAAGAAAGATGCTTTTTAAATCTTTTTGTTTTTTGTCTAGAAGGAGAATTAAGAAATATTTTTAGCTCTTTTGCTTTCCCTGGAATTTCCCAAAAGAGCAATTATCAATCCAGCAGCTACCAAGACAAGAGCGATTATTTTCAAATTTTTTTCTGTTGCCCCAATTACAGCTCCAGTAATCCCAAGCAGATTATTTCTATTTTCCGAAGTCCCGCCGCCCTCATTAGGCTCTGAAGAAGTTATATTCACAGAATTTTCGTTCTTATCTATTATATCAAAATCCATTGTATTTGTTGCTGCATTGCCTGAACTCAAAGTATTATTAATTGAAAATGGAATTGCTTTTTTTGCTCCTGAACCGCCACTTGATGCAGAGCTTCCGCTTGAGCTACTGCTTTCTGAACTTCCCGTATTTTCCTGATTATTTCCTCCGCTTTGAAGAGGGGATAAAAGAGCAAACAAAGTTAAATGGTTAATTTTAGCGCTTATTAAATTACTGCCCGGGTATCTAGCCTGATTTTCAATTGCCTTCCATGAATTGCTTCCAACATCATAAAAATAAATACTTAAATTGCTCTCGCTTATATTTCTTGAATCAACAATCCCGTCATTATTTGAATCTTCATATCTAAAGAAAAGAGTTAAATTAAATGCTCCATTTGGCAGGCTGGAAGTTATTTCAAAAAATCTTCCCGCACTTAAAAATGCTGGTGTGATTGCGCTGCTGTTTACAGACTCATTAACATTTAGGGTAAAAATTCCTTCTTGAAGCTCTGAAAATGACAGGATTGCGTTGGCCCATGAAGTTGAAGTGAGATTAATATCTTGAGCTAAACTTCCAATTATCGCAAGTCCTTGTTGTCTTGCCTCATTCCCGCTGGCGTCTTCCGCGCTTACCTCAATCTTGTAAACTCCTTTTTTATTATAAGTGTGGTTTGTATTTGCGCCTTCTCCGAAATTTCCATCGCCAAAAGTCCATTTTATTTCTTTTATATCAGATGCTATATCAGTGGCTATTGCTGAAAAATTAATCTCTGTTTCATTTGTCAAAAATATCAGATTAGGGTTGAACTGCAGTAATGGTAGTCTAGTATCCTTAACATTTATTTCAAAACTGGAAGTTGCGTTATTTCCCTTGCTGTCGTGGGCATTGCAATCAATCGTAGTTTTTCCAATTGGGAATACTTCTCCAGATACATGACTGCACTTTACCGCTACTTTCCCATCAACCTTATCTGTCGCATTTACCTTGAAATCTACTTTAGTTCCATTTTTGCTTTCTGCCTCTACTTTTATATCTCCGGGAGTTTTTATGACAGGGGGAGAATCAGCACTTCCAGACTCTTCCTGAAATGTTACATTATTATTGAAAAAAGCATTATTTTCATTTGGAGAAGAATCAAAAATCCTGTTTTCAGAGCCTGAATTCATTTTCCAATGCCCTTGAATTTCAATGTCTTTACCGAAAATTTCCTTAAATGATTCAAAACTAGTATCATCTGCAATGCTTATTCTCATTAATCCCTGATAAACCTGTCCATTAGTTGACTTGAAATTATATTTTGGCGCTGTTGGATTTGTGCCCATTGTCCAGCATAACTCATAATATTCTCCGCATATTTCAGTATATTTGTCATTTGCTGCATAAAATGGAAATACAAATGAAACCGGCTTTTTGCCAGTTCTATTTTCTATTTTAATCTTTGACTCATTTAACTGCTCCCTGAATTCGCTTTCATTCAGGTTAATCATTTTTATATGAGATATTCCGTGAGACTGCACATCCCACCCATTATCCAAC
>CAZJEV010000024.1:0-12109 GCA_964545215.1 Candidatus Woesearchaeota archaeon | reverse complement strand
CCGTAATTCATTCATTGGCTTAAAAGCCAAGGATTTCTTACGGAAGGATTAAAAAATGCAAATGTAAGTTTTAGTATTCCAAAGAAAGAAGCATGGAGACTATGAACTTACGAAACATGCATTTGATCTGATAAAAAGCCACAATGAATTATATTCTCAAAAGCTATAAAACTTATATACTTATTATGCCTTTGTTTATTATTAATTTAATGAGAATAAGCAGAAAGAAATAAGATAAAGCTGTTGCTGTCTAAAAAGCTGAAAAAAATAAAAAATAGAAAAGTTTAAAAAGCCAGTTTTGTAATTTTTTTTAAGCCTTACATTTATTCCAGAGAACTATCATTTGTCTGGGTTAACTGTCCAACACTTCCTGAATCATGCACGAATTACAGCCAAAACATATTAAATTGAAGACAGAAGAGGTCAAAGCTTTATTGGAAAAATTCAATATTTCATTGTCGCAATTGCCTAAAATTAATATTCATGACCCCGTTATTCCGGCAAATTGCCAACCGGGAGATATTTTAAAAATTGAAAGAAAAGATGGAGATAAAACCTATGCTTATTTCAGGGTGGTGGTATAATTATGAAAAATCAAAAAAAACGATGTGACAGACGCTCATTTCTTCAAAAACTTTCAGTTTTTGAGGCCTCAAGAATGCAAGACATTCTTGAAGTTTGGATGCTCAAGATGTCAAGCATCTTGACATAAAAGTATATTGCTTAATAGGAATTATTTCCTTTAAAATAGAATACTAGAGTAATGGTTTAACAAAGTAGAATTTGCAGGGAGCAAATATGAATAGGCAAAAAAATATATTAGTCAAGAAATATCTTGAGCAGCACTCACTTGTAGAGTCCAATATTCTTTCTTTTAATGATTTTATACAAAATAGGATGCAGCAAATCATTAACGAGATAAATGATTCCATAAATAATGAAGAGGTTGAAATAAAACTTGGAAAAGTCAGAGTTGAAAAGCCCGACATAATTGAGTCTGACGGAAGCAGCAGCGTTGTCACGCCAACAACTGCCAGATTGAGAAATTTGACTTATTCTGCTCCTATTTATATTGAATTAACTGTGAAATTTGGAGGACAAACTGACAGCTCTGATGTTGAAATTGGCAGAATTCCAGTAATGGTTAGAAGTGCTGCATGTAATACTTATAGCATGAGCAGAGAGCAATTAAGAGAAAATTATATGGACCCATTAGATCCGGGAGGATATTTTATAATTAATGGAAATGAAAGAGTAATGGTAATGAATGAAGATTTAGCACCTAATCAACCTTTTATTGAAGAAGGCAGACTTGGCTTGACTTTAAGGCTTTTCTCACAAAGGGGAAGTTATAGAATTCCGACAACTATTTCTGAAACAAATGAAGGAATATTAGAAATCTCATTCAGCAGATTAAAGAACATTCCTGCAATAATAATTTTGAAAGCTCTTGGATTAATAAAAGAAGCTGAAATTGCAAAAAACATAGAGCATGAAAATGACTGCTTAATAGTCAATTTGTATGAATTTGCCGGCATTCAGAGCAGCGAGGATGCAATGATGTATATTGCAGACAAGTCAGGAATTCAGGGAACTAAAAAAGAAATCCTTGACAGAGTAAAGCAGAAAATTGATTCTTTTTTTCTTCCTCATATCGGTTTGGATAAATCAGCGAGGGCAGAAAAGGCGACAACTTTAGGAAGATTAATAGGGCTTTATTTGAAAGCTAAGGAAAATCCTTCTATCAGAACAGATAAGGACCATTATGCAAATAAAAGAATAAAACTTTCAGGAGATTTAATGTCTGACTTATTCAGAGTTAATTTAGGAATTTTAATTAGAGACATTCAATATTCACTGCAAAAAGTTGCGAAGAGAAAGAAATTTTATTCCATAAAAACAATTGCAAAATCAACTTTATTCACGCAGAGGGTTGAAAGTGCAATTGCAACAGGAAGCTGGATTGGTGAAAGGTCCGGAGTTACGCAAAATATGGACAAAACAAATTATCTGGCTGTGCTCTCCCAACTGCAAAGAGTTTCAAGCATGCTGCCTGGAGAGCAGGAAAATTTCATGGCAAGAACTTTGCATCCAACTCATTACGGAAGATTCTGCCCAATTGAGACTCCAGAAGGAACTGAAATAGGATTAAGAAAAAATCTTGCAATATTGAGCAAAATCTCCACTGCAATTCAGATAGATGAGCCTGTTCTTTTAAAGAGATTTGCAGAATTGGGATTAAGCAAAGAAAAAGGAAATAAAGATGTATTTTTCAATGGCAGATTTATCGGATTTGTGGGAGATGCAAAGGATTTTGTAAAACAAGCGAGGAAATTAAGAAGAGCAGGAGAAATTCCCAAAGGAATAAGTATAAGTCATCATGAAATGTTTGACCAGGTTGTAATGTCAAGTGAAACAGGAAGAGTTTTAAGGCCGTTAATAGTTGTTGAAAACGGAGCAAGCAAGCTTAAGGATGAGCATCTTGTTCTTTTAGAAAACGACAAATTAAAATGGAATGACATTGTAAATGAAGGAGTTATTGAATATATTGATGCGGCAGAAGAGGAAAACGCTTTAATTTCACTAAACCCGGATGATATTAAAAATGAGCATACTCATCTTGAAATTGATTTAATAGATGTTTTTGGATTAATAATGAGCTTAGTTCCATTCGGGAATCATGATCATTCTTCAAGATTAATTAAAGGAAGCAAGACATTAAAGCAGAGCCTTGGGATTTATGCTGCAAATTATCTTGTCAGATTGGATACTGATGTTTCAATACTGCATTATCCTCAAAAACCCATTGTGAGGAGCTTTATTTATGACACTTTGGAAGTTTATCCTGCAGGACAAAATATTGTTGTAGCAATAATGCCTTTTGAAGGATACAATATGGAAGATGCAGTTGTACTAAATAAAGCCGGCGTTGACAGAGGAATGGGAAGAAGCACATATTTCAGGCCTTATTCGGCAACAGAGCTCCAATATGCTGGAGGATTGTCAGATGAAATTGTTGTTCCTGACAAGGATGTATCAGGATATAGAACTGAAAAGGCATATAGATTTCTTGAAGATGATGGAATTGCATATCCTGAAGCAGATATGGGAGAAGGAGATGTAGTGATAGGGAAAGCAACCCCTCCTAAATTCTTAAGCGAGGCAAAAGATATCAGCATCCAGGCGAAAAAAGAAGCAAGCTCTGCGATAAGACAAGAAGAAAGAGGAACAGTTGATGCAGTTTTCGTAACTATTGATGAAGAAGGAAACAAAATCGCGCAGGTAAGAACACGGGACTTGCGATTGCCAGAGCCAGGAGATAAGTTCTCAGCTCCTCATGGGCAGAAAGGAGTAGTTGGATTAATAGCTGATTCAGAAGATATTCCATTCACTTCAAGAGGGATTAAGCCCGATTTAATGTTTAACCCTCATGGAATACCTAGCAGAATGAGTGTCGGATATTTAATAGAGTTATTGGCAGGAAAGACCGGAGCAGTCACCGGAAAAATAATTGACGGAACTTCATTTACAGGACAAAGCGTTCAAGAATTAGAAGAGCAACTGCAGGAGCTTGGATTTTCATATGATGGAAAAGAAACAATGTATAATGGAATTACAGGGAAGATGCTGGAAGCAAAAATATACATTGGAAATATGTATTATTTGAAATTAAAGTACATGGTGAAGAATAAGATACATGCCAGAGCATCCGGAAAAGTTACTTTATTAACAAGACAACCAATTGAAGGAAGAGCAAGAGGCGGAGCCTTAAAACTTGGGGAAATGGAGCAGCAGGCATTAGCAGGGCATGGTGCTTCATTATTATTAAAAGAAAGATATGATTCAGACAAAAGTGTAGTATGGATATGCAAAGACTGCGGAAATATGACTTATGAAGACACAATAAGAAACAAGATAGCATGCACAATATGCGGAAGCGTTGAAGCAGAGCCGATTGAAATTTCATATGCTTTTAAGCTTTTAGTTGATGAATTGCTTGGATTAGGCATCCAGACATCATTTGAATTAAAGAATAAATACGAGCAATAAAATGAAAATAAATATAAATGAAGCCAGAGCAATGTTTGAAAGAACATCATTTTATGCAAGAAAATATGTTAGCCAGAATGTTGATGAACTTAAAAGAAATTATGGCCTAAAATATCTGGCAATTGCTTTAGATGAAGGAGTTGTTGACAGCGATGAAAATAAATTTAATTTAATCAAAAGGTTGCAAGACAAAGGCGATGAAAGGTCTGTTATTCTTGATACTATTGAAAATCTTTTAAGAGCAAAGGTTGTAAATAACTAAAATGGCAGAACAGCAATATTTCAGAAAACAAGTTAGGGCATTGAGATTCAATCTGCTTAGCCCTGACAAAATTAAAAAATTAAACGCTGCGAAAATTGTGACTCCTGAGCTGTATGATATTGACGGATTTCCTGTTGATGGAGGATTAATGGATTTAAGGCTTGGAGCAATTGACCCCGGAGTAAGATGCAGGACATGCGGAAAAAGAGTCAAGGAATGCCCGGGACATCCTGGAAGCATTGAGCTTGCAAGACCAGTTTTTCATATAAAATATATCCATTTGATTGAATTATGCTTAAGAAGCTTCTGTCCAAGGTGCGGGAGATTAACTTTAAGCGAAGAAAGGCAGAAAGATCTAAGCCCAAGCATGAGGGCAAAGAAAGCAAGGGATGCTAAAAAGTGCCCTCACTGCTCTGAAAATATTGAAAGAGTAAAATTGGAAAAACCAAGCACTTTCTTTATAATGAAAAAGAGATTAAATCCAATTGAAGTAAGAGAAAGATTAGTTAATATTAAAGACGAAGAACTAAAAAATATAGGAATTAACCCAAAGACGTGCAGGCCTGAATGGGCTGTTTTGTCTTTACTTTTAGTGCCCAGCGTTACAGTAAGGCCTTCAATTACCCTTGAGACGGGAGAAAGAAGCGAGGACGATTTAACACATAAATTATCAGATATTATAAGAAGCAATCAAAGACTTTGGGAAAATCTTAATGCCGGAGCTCCTGAAGTAATTATAGAAGACTTATGGGATTTGCTTCAATATCATGTGACGACTTTCTTTGACAATAGCATTTCCAGAATCCCGCCTGCAAGGCATAGATCAGGACAGCCTTTAAAGACAATTACAGAGAGGATAAAAGGAAAAGAAGGAAGAATAAGACATAATCTTGCTGGTAAGAGAGTGAATTATTCTGCGAGAACTGTCGTATCTCCTGATCCATTTATAGAAATAAACGAAGTAGGGGTTCCGTTTGAAATCGCAAAAATAATAACTGTCGCTGAAACTGTCAATAGTTCAAATATAGAAGCTATGAAAGAGTTGATAAGAAGGGGCGAGCAATATCCTGGAGCAAACTATGTAATAAGAAGTGATGGAAGAAAGAAAAGAATAACAGAGGAGCTAAAAGAGGAATTATGCAATGAAATTCAGCCAGGATATAAAGTAGAAAGACATTTGAGAGACGGAGACATTGTTTTATTTAACAGGCATCCTTCTCTTCATAAACAAAGCCTGATGGCTCATTATGCGAGAATCTTACCGAACAGAACTTTTAGACTGCATCCTGCAGCAGCTTTCCCTTATAACGCAGATTATGACGGAGATGAAATGAACATTCACAGCCCTCAGACAGAAGAGGCAAAAACTGAAGCAAAAATATTGCTGGAAGTAAGCAAAAACATAATCTCATCAAAGAATAATATGAATCTTATAGGAACAATAGCAGATTCTGTGACCGGAGCATATCTTCTTGGAAAAGACAAATTAAACAAAAAAGAAGCGGATCATATTTTATTCTCAGCTGGGATAATAAATCATCACAAAGGCAAAGAAATAAACGGAAGAGAAGTATTTTTGCAAGTGGTGCCTAAAGGAGCAAGCATAAAAATTCCAGAGACAATAACTGCAAGCAATTCATTTGGCTCTGAAGAAGGAGAAATGATTAAGATAATTGACAAGGAATTCGGAAGAAATGCGGCTTTGGAATCAACTAACAGAGCATTTATTTTAGGAGCAATTTACCTTTCCAGAAAAGGATATACTATTTCTGTCCAGGATTTAAATGTAGCCCAAAAAGTTAAGGAAATGACCAGAGAAGTGCTGAAAGAAGCTGAAAGAAAAACCCAAGAGGTTATAAGAGAATATGAATCCGGAGAATTGCAGACGATGCATGGAAAAACTCTTGTGGAGACAAGGGAAGTGAAAATTGCTCAAATCTTAAATGAGGTAAGGACTGAAATGGGTAGAATAGTCCAGACTTACTTTCCGGAAGAAGGAAATGTTAATAAAATGATTACTGCTAAAGCTGCAGGAAGCATGCTAAATATTACGCAGATTGCGTGCTCTGTAGGACAGCAGTCTATATGGAACAAGAGAATAGCATTTGGATATGCAAACAGGACCCTGTCCTTTTTTAAGCAGGGAGATATAAGCGCAGAAGCCAGAGGATTTATTAAATCAAGCTTTTTTGATGGAGTAAAACCAAGCGAATTCTTCTTTGGAGCAATTACCGGAAGAGACGGGTTAATGGACACTGCATTAAGAACGCCAAAATCTGGATATTTATATAGAAGATTGGTAAGCGCTCTTCAAGATTTAAAGGTTGAATATGACGGAACAGTAAGAGATGCTTCAGAAAATATAGTTCAGTTCGCATATGGAGATGACGGGAAAGATGTTTCAAGACTGCATTTAAAAGAAAATATTGTCCCTCCGGGAGAGGCTGTAGGGGTCGTAACCGCACAGAGTTTTGGAGAAGCTTCAACACAAATGGTATTAAATGTTTTCCATCATGCCGGAGTTGCACAAATGCAGATTACTCAGGGCCTGCCAAGACTAATTGAGATTCTTGACGCAAGAAAACAGCCTTCAACCCCATCCATGGAAATATATCTTGAAAAGGAATTTAACAATGAAAAAGACGCAAAAATAATTGCTGAGAAGATTAAAGAAGTCAAATTAAAAGAAATAATTTCTGAAATTAAGATAGATTTTGCAAACAAGAAAATTGAAATTGAGCTAGATAAAAAAGCTTTGAAAAGCGTTCATTCCGGCATTCAGAAGATTATTGAGAAGCTGCACGAGAAAGGATTTAAAGTAAGAGGAAGCAACAACAAGATTTCTATAAATCTTGGAGATCAAAATTATAAAGATATATACAAAATAAAAGAAAAACTAAAGGGGACTGTAATCTCGGGAATCAAGGGCATATCGCAAGTTGTTGTAGCTGGCAGGGGGAAGGATTTTGTAATTTTAACAGCAGGGTCTAATTTAAGCAAGATAAGGGAAGTAAAAGGCATAAATAATGATAGAGTTATTTCAAATGATTTACATGACACTGCTATTGTCCTAGGAATTGAATCAGCGCGCGCTTTAATCATAAAGGAAATAAAATCTGTTTTAGAATCTCAAGCCCTGAATATTAATGACAGGCACTTAAAATTAGTTGCGGATGCAATGACTTCATCCGGGGTTGTAAAAGGAGTAACAAGAATGGGCATAATCTCTGACAAGGCAAGCATTCTTGCGAGAGCAACATTTGAGACTCCTGACAAGCAATTCATAAATGCAACAATTCAGGGCGGGAGAGATGAGCTAAATTCAGTAATTGAAAACATTTTGTTAAATCAGGCAATTCCTGTTGGTACAGGTTTGCCAGGATTATTGGTAGAAGTTACAGGGCCCTTGGTTAATGAGGAGCTTGAAAAAGAAAAGAAAAAGAAAAAGAAAGATTAAAACTTTTTTTATTTCTTTGAGAGGGTTGAGAACTGCATTGTTGCGTTAAAGGGAGTTGTTTAATCAGTAAAGTAATTAAACAAGTTAATAATTTTAAATAAATGACATTGAAACCATATTCAGAAGCTTTGTTTAATACTTTAGAGCATCTTGATAGCAAACCAGTTAGTTCTATAGAAGGCATTTCTCTGGATAATTTAAGGGCAGGAATTGAAAGTTATTTTATTGACCAAACCATTAATGACGGATACATAATAGAAGTTCCAAGTGGTTCTGCAAAATATAAACCAACTATTAAAGGCATCGTATTGCTCAATCAAATGAGATTAAAGAATGCTATAGAAAGAGCAGAAAAATCATCAAATCGCAATTTTTGGATACAACTTATATTAACAATTGTTATTGGTTTAGCTACTGTATTCATTGGGATTGTACCTTTATTATCATAATTTACTCAATCTAATTAAGTCTAACCAGCTATTAATACCTAACTTTAAATGAGGTATAGCAATTTCAGCAGGAGTTTTATTATCTAAAGTCATATGTTTTCTGTTAAAGTTATAGTTAATCTCCAATCCCTTCATAATAACGCAAGCACTTTCTATACAACCATGAAATCCCCCTCATGGTTTTTGTTCTTTCTCTTATTGTGTTATGTAATCTTTCAATAGGATGGTTAAAACCTCTTTCTGAAACAATAACAACATTGTGAATTATCTTGCTTTTAGTTTTACTTGAAGCATGATAAGGAGATTGTAGGCTGAAAGTTTTTCTTAAAACAGTAGGATAGCCCATTAAACCATCTGTTGTTACTATCTCTACTCGTTCACCTGTTTTGAATTTTGTTTTTTTCAAAACCCTAATAAGATTTTCATTAGTTCTGCTTTTCATATATTCTCCAGTTATCATAAATCTTTTTTCAACATCAAAAGTATCTACAAACCAATTTTGCTCTCTACCTCTTTGATTTTTACCTATTCTCCTGCAATATTCCATTTCATCACTCATAATCTCTTTTCCAGATTTTATTGGAATGTTATCGGTTAAGTTGCTAATCATTGTTGCATATTTAACAATCCAACGATAAATAGTAGAATAATGAGAATTTTTTGGATAGAACGCTTGTAAGTGTTCTTGTAATTTCCTGAATGAGACGCCTTTATAATATAAGTCTATACATAAAGTTATTTTCTTTTCATGATTTCTCATTCGGTAAAAACCTTCATCAAGAACAAATCTAAAATTACACTCCTTGCATCTATATCTCTGTATCTTTCCTCTATGTTCTGTTTTTCTTCTGCACCATTTGATTACTTTTTGGCTTTTGCAGAAGGAACATATTATATCCTGTACAATAATATATTATGGTACCACCAATATATAAACCTTTCAGTACCATAAATTAAGAAACTAATTTAAGAAATAAAAGCTCTTCTTTCATGTTCTTTAATGGTGTTAAAAAGTGTGTGAAAATCAATGAACAAATAGTTATCTCCACCTAATTCTGGAACTTTATTACTACTTGAGTCAATTACACTTATCTTACCCATTCTTTTTCTTAATAAGATTATTGCAGTCTCAGAAAGTCCACAATATTTATTTTTGAAACTATCAAAACAAATTATCTCATCTTTTTTTAATTCTTCTTCTTTTATGTAAGAAAATGTATTTAAGAGAGATAAAATAATCCCTCCGAAGTCCTTAGTGTCTATTTTATGGTCCTCTCTTAATTCATTAACTAACTTTGTAAATATATGGGGAGTTATATAAATAGAAAATTCTCCGATGTCTGATTTTATTTTATTTAATAAGATTAACATACACTTATGGCTTATTCTTTCTTCATCGGTTAGAATTTTTTGTTTTTCTATACCAGTAAAATAACTTCCTTTTAATAAATAATATAGGGGCTTATATCCTATTATAATCCCTTTTCTGAAGCAAGAAATATAATTACTTATATCTATATCTGTCTTTTTACTGAAAAGATATTTTTCAGGTTCAAATATAGAACATTCCATGTCTTACCTTTCTTCTGGCGGAAGATTTTCTTTCGTCCATTCTATTTTTCCATTAGATTCATTTCTGAAACCTTTATAGATTAAAATCAATCCATTTGTTCCTATATCTACTTTCAAAAAATAATATGTTCTTTTTGGACTACCTAAACTTGTAATTAAACTACAAATTACATAATATTTTGTTTTGTCGTCATTTTGCCTAACTTCCTCAATTCTGAATAATGACATATTTAAATTACCATAAACTCTTTCTAAATAATGTAATGCAATTTCTGTTGCTTTAGATGCATCTATTTCTGTTGCTTTTGGAGTATTTATTTCTTCTTTTTTATCCTCTTCTATCTTTTTGTTTTCGTTTGTCATATGTATATTAAGTATAGATTTTACTTATAGTTTTCCATTAAATGTATAAACTATAAAGTAACACTATATATCTTCTTTTTAAATGTTATTAATCTGTTTAAGAATTGTCTTTGTATTTTTTACCTCTTTTTTATGCTAATATTATACTAAGATAACTTATAAACTTTATTAATCACAAAAGGTTATTTCACCTTTTTACCATTCTGAATTATTATTTTTTCTTTATCAGCAGTTGCGATTAATTCCTTTCCTAATAATTTAGATTCCTCAACAACATTTTTGGGAAGATTTAAGAGATATTTTTGATATTCTGTATTTCCCACTTTTTTGGATAAAACTTTTATTATCTTCATTAACACAATAAGGTACCACCCTTATATAAATCTTCTGTACCTTAACTTTTTTTGCAGAAATTCAATCTATTTTACCAACCTTTAACGTTACAATGTAGTTGAGGACAAAGATTTATAAACTAATTTAACGACGATAAAATATAAAATGTCAGTAATAGATTTACAAACGATAAGATATATCAATCTGCTTGACTCGGCTTCAAGAGTTAAGACAAGAAAGTGCTTTATTTACAATAACACAATTATCTTTGCTGTACCGCGATTTTTAGTTTCAAGAGCTATAGGCCACAATGCTATTAATATAAAAAGTCTTCAGGAAAAATTGGGAAAGAGAATAAGAATTATCAGGGAAGCGGAGGGGTTTTATGATGCAGAGAGATTTGTCTCTGACATCGTGGCTCCTGTGAAATTCAAATCTCTTGAGATAAAAGACGGAGCTTTTGTATTGACTGCAGGAATGAGCAAAGCCGCCTTAATTGGAAGAAACAGAAGAAGAGAAGTAGAGCTGCAGCAAATTGTTAAAGATACTTTTGGCTTTGAACTGAGGATTGCTTAGATAATCCTTAAATGGTAAAAATTTAAAATTTATTCAAAATATATCTGGGATAATATTTAAATTTTTAGCATATTTGCGTATTTGTTGCCGAGCAACTAAAAACAAAGAGTATTGTTATGTCTAAGGGATCTATTTAAATAATTGGTTTTTCTCTCTTTTTTATGGTGTTGAACTATCAACCAAGAAAGTCAAAAGATGTAAAAGAAAAACCACAAAGAAAATATGCTATAAAAGAAATACATCTAAATGATGGAACCATCATAGGAATTTTTGAGGGAAGTAGAGGACATAATCCAGATCACGACATTCTAATAAAATACAAAGAAAAGGGTAAGCAATTAAGAACACCTAAACATATTCATTGGGTTATTGACCTTTTGATTAAGAAACAATACAATAAAGAATTAACTCTTAAATTTATGAAATACCTTAGAGTAATGTATGATTGTGTTGATGCATTTAAGAGTAAAGAAGATAGGGCTAAATGTTTATTGAAAGAAACCTCCTCTGAAAAATTAAAGCGCTTTGAAGAGCTGAACAAATACGGCGAGTATAAAGTAGAATTTATCGGGCATTTGATTGAATTGATGATAAAGATGGAGAAAAACACACCGCCAGAAAAACCAGCACGAGTTTTTAAAGAGTTAATGTTTTTGGATTGTAATGATTAAAATTCTTTATACAAAATTCTACTAATTTGTAATAAAGATTTATTTCTTTTTTATTCTTAGACGATTTAAATTGATATGGGCTAATTTCTTCATCATCCTCATCAAATATTTCCCAATTGTCTCTATTCATTAATACAGAAGAATTATAATCTATATCCAAATAATTGATGTAATACTCTTTCCCGTTGTGTTTTACTAAAAATCCTTTTTGTAGCGAATTGCCGATAATTTTCATAAAAATAGATAATTGGTAAAGTATTTAAGGATGATCCTTCTTTTTTTATTATGAAGCCAAATTATTTTCTTTTTTTCAATCTCAAGTAGGAAAAACACAAATGAAACAACATGAAGCAGTAATAAAAATAATGGAAGAAAA
>CAZJEV010000023.1:0-12304 GCA_964545215.1 Candidatus Woesearchaeota archaeon | reverse complement strand
AAGAATTGAGCAAAGGATAAAAGAAGGAAAAATAGAGATAATTAATAATACTAATATAGTTGAAATAAAAGGAGATAAATTTTTGAATAAAGTGGTCTTTGACAAGCCTTATGAAGGGAGCAGGGAATTTTCCCTTGCTGGGTTGTTTATTGCAATCGGGCATATTGCATTATCTGGGCTGGCAAAACCTTTAGGAGTTAAATTAAATGAAAAAGGAGAAATTATTATTGACCATAAAACATCTGAGACTAATATTCCTGGAATTTATGCTGCCGGAGATGTTGCTGACAAACCATTTAAGCAGGCAATTACAGGAGTTGCAGAAGGGTGCACAGCAGCTTATTCTGCTTATGAATATATAACAAAAGGAAAAGTAGAACCTTGATATTTGACTCATTTTAATTAAAAGTGATTGGCAGATTTACTAAGATAAAGGAGGTTGTGAAGAGTAGAAATTAAAATTAATTAACAAGTAAGTTTTTAAATTCAGCTTAATTAGTAAAAATATGAATCATTTAATCAAAAAAAGAGGCTTGTCCCCTGTAATTGCAACCACGCTTTTGATATTGATAGCTGTAATTCTTGCAATTCTCATTCTTCTTTGGATAAGGAGTTTTATCGGAGAAAAAGCTGAAAAAGATCTTGGAGGAGGAGCAGAAGCAGTTGAAAATTTCTGCAATGATGTAAGATTTGATGGAAATGCAAGAATAGAGTCTGCTGGAAATATTAAAATAGAAATTGTAAATGAAGGAAATGTTCCAATTAGAGGAATACAAGTTAAAAAGAAAGGGTTAGGATTTGTAAGCAAAGTCGGAACATATGAATATACCCAGGCTCCTGAAGCATTAGTTACCGGAGAAAGTTATGGATTTGATATTGGAAGCGCAGCAAAGAGCGGAGACAAATTAGTTATAAGCCCCATATTACTAGGAAAAGTATCTGGAAGCGAAGAAACAAAGAAATATGTTTGTGATGAAGAGTTTGGAATTGTTGTGGAAGTAAAATGACAGAAAAAAGGATAAATAAAAGGGGGGTATCTGAAGTTGTTGCAACTGTGCTAATTGTATTAGTAACTGTAACGGCCGGAGTCATTATAATAAATTTTGTCATTCCATTTGTGAGAGACAACTTGAATAAAGGCAGTGAGTGCATTATGTATGGGAATTATTTTAAATTTGAAGAAAAAATAGATGGAAAAAATTATAATTGCTATAAGATCTCTCCTGCGGGAGAATATAGAAGCTCTGTAAGGAATAATGGCGGAAGTGATGTGAATCCTGAAAAAGTGCTGGGATTTCAGATAGTTTTGTCTGGAAGCCAGAGCCAGAGTGCAAGCATAAAGGTTCCGGTTTCTGAAAATTCTCCGGTAGTTACCATGTATGATCCAACTCAAACGCAAGTAAGCATTCCAGGAAGCGGCGAGGTTTACACATATAAGTTTAATTTAAATGAAGGATATAGAAATTCCAAAATATATCCTATGCTAAAATCAGGAAAAATATGCGAGGCAAGTGATGAAATAAGCCTTGAAGCCTGCGGACAGGAAATCAATTAAAAATGAAAATAAGAAAAATAAAACAAAAAGGACAAGTATGGGTTGAAACAGTTTTATATACTTTAATTGGAATTGCATTGATTGGACTTGTTCTTGGATTTGCAATGCCTAAAATAAATGAGAGAAGAGATACCTTATTAGTAGAACAAAGCATAGAGGCCCTGCAGGTTTTTGACCAGAAAATAGGGGAAGTAATGACGCAAAGTGTTGGAAGCAAAAGGTTAATTTCTGATTTTATATTGAAGAGAGGAGATATGCATATAAAGGGAAGCAGTGATAAAATAGAAATTGTTTTAGAAGGACTTGGGAGCGCTTATTCACAGCCCGATAAAATAGTTTCTTATGGAAAAGTCAGTGTCCTGACGGGAAAAGGGCAGAAATTTTATAATGTTACTCTTTCAATAACACCGGGAGTAGACATCGCGTATAAAGATGACAAAAACAGGGATGAGAAGTTTGGGAATGCGGCAACTCCTTATCAATTTTCAATAGAACATAAGACAGCTAATAATGCGGATTATGTAAACATTGAGGAGATTTCTGGAAGTGGATAGTTTTATATAGATATTACAACTTTTTTACCCTATGGCAATAGTAATTAATACTAATCCGACAATACCTGCTTTGCCAAGAATTGAAGACAAAAAAAAGATAAATGTCAGATATATGCTTATTCCTCCCTATGCTTCTGTTCATATTTACTGGGATACAAAAATAAATGAGGTTGTATATGAGATTGAAGAGCCCATTTTACAAGAAGATGAAAGAGAGTCCCTTGAGAAATTAGAAAATGCAATGCTTGAGCTGATTAACATAAATATTGCAGTTGAAAACACTTTAGAAGCAACAACAGAATATATTGACAAAACAGCAAGATTATTAATTGACGAGCTAAATCTGAGAATAAGCCCTGAAACATATGACCGGCTGTTTTATTATTTATTCAGGGACTTTATAGGGATGAACGAGATTGACCCATTATTAAGAGATTATTTTATAGAGGACATTGAATGCAACGGAATTGACACTCCGATTTATGTAGTGCATAGAATTTACAGGAATTTAAGGACTAATTTAAATTATAAGGATATTGAAAAACTGGCGAGTTTTGTTGAAAAGCTTGCCCAAAGGACAGGAAGATATGTGTCATATGCACAGCCTTTGCTTGATGGAAGTTTGCCTGACGGAAGTCGCGTCAACGCAACTTACACAAAAGATGTAACTTCCAGAGGACCTACTTTTTGCTTTAAGAACGGCAATATCCAGCTTAATGACGGGAGAATAAAAAATATTAAGAATCTTTTTGAAGAAGCTAAAAAAAATTATGGATTTAAAATTGAAGATGGAAATGAAATTACTGAGCCTTTGCACTTAGACTGCTGCGGCGTTGAGGAGAGCGATTTACAGCAAAAAGATTCCAGAATAAAGTCTATTATAAAACTAAAAGCCCCTAAGAAGCTCGTCAAGATTGAATTTGAAGATGGGGGAAAAATAGAGGTTACATTGGATCACTTATTCCATGTTGCTGATGACACTTTGAGGCTTGTAGAAGCGCAGCATATTAAAGAGGGGATGATTGTACCAATGCCAAGAAAATTAAATGTTGCAGGATACAGGCAAAAAATAGACACGCACTCTCTTCTAAAAGATTTCTCATATAATAAAAGAATATCAGTTATAAGCTCTCAAAAAATAAAAGAAATAATTATGCAAGAGGTTTCTACAATGAGCAAAGAAGGGCGCTTTGGACAAAAATTATCTGAAAAATATGGTGTTGGACAAAGCTACTTTTATGAGATTATGCACAGAGGAAGCTCAATATCTTTCGGCATTCTAGATCAAATATGTACGGAAAAAGAAATTGAATTTTCTAAATTTGATGATATTGCGATAAATGTATATGGGGGAGGAAGCAAAAGTCAAAACAAGGCAATTAAAGTCCCAAACGAGGTAAATGAAGAACTTGCTTATCTTACCGGCGCATTAATAAGCGATGGACATATTTCTAAAA
Organism: Candidatus Woesearchaeota archaeon; assembly: GCA_964545215.1. Taxonomy (GTDB): domain Archaea; phylum Nanobdellota; class Nanobdellia; order Pacearchaeales; family GW2011-AR1; genus VGKP01. Next base: position 8,738 of record CAZJEV010000023.1, on the reverse strand, counting down.
ATTATATTGACTTTGGCTGCTTTGAAGAGGGTTTTAGAGAGTCTGTGAAAGAAAGGCTGCTAAAAGTATTTGGCAATTGCGATTCATATTATACTAATAGAGTATATCTGTGCAATGTTTTTGCTCCTTTCTTTTTCAATAGCATATTTGAAATACCAATTGGAAAAAAAGCCTACATTGTAAAAGTGCCTGAAAAAATATCTAAATCTGATGACAAGATAATTGCAATGTTTTTAAGGGGCTTGTTTGACGGTGATGGAACTGCAAGCGCAGGATTAAGCTGCAAGACATATTCAAAAGAACTTGCTGAAGGAATAACCTATCTTTTAGCCAGACTTGGAATATACTCTTATTTAAGAAACAATGAAAAGGAGTACAGGATTAATATTCCTCCCCCGTACTACAGAAAATATATGAAAATGATTGGATTTGATTCATTGACTAAGAAACAGAAATTGCAAGAGCTTATTGATAAGCAAGTCGATTTTAAAATGAACATAAGGCATGATAGAATTCCTGGGGCCCCTATATTATCAATAATAAACAAACTTGGGATGCCAAAGAACATATTAATGAGGGCGTGTAAGGTGAGCTTTAATAGAGTTTATTATACTACTTTTTCAAGAAGTTTTGCCCGCTCATTGTTAAACGAGATTTTAACGCATAAAGACAAAGATAAAGTTGAAAAAGAGATTGAATACATAAGATGGCTTCTTGATTCAAACCAAGAATTTGTGAAAGTGAAAAGTGCTGAAATAATTGATAATGAAGAGCCTGTTTATGATATTGAACTTGAGCCATGCAAATTCTTCATAGCTGGAAACAAGCCTATGAACGTGTTTGACACAATCAGAAAATTTACAAAAATACCCTGGACTCCGATACAATTAATTGCAATGAATACCCTAAGCCCTGAAATGCTTGCATATTTCTGGATTTTAATCCAGCACAAAGCAAATATTTTAATTTCAGGAGGGACGGCATCCGGGAAAACGACATTATTGAATGCTCTTGCTTTTTTTATACCTCCTGAAGCGAGAGTCATTTCGATAGAGGATACCAGGGAGATTAATATTCCAAGAGAAAACTGGCTCCCCGCTGTTGCAAGGACCGCTATAGGCGTAGGAAAAGTCGGCGAGGTTGATTTATTTGATATTTTAAAGAATTCTTTCAGACAAACTCCTGATTACCTGATAGTCGGGGAAGTAAGAGGGAAAGAAGCTTTTGTTCTTTTCCAAGGAATGGCGTCCGGGCACGCATCAATAAGTACAATGCACGCAGATTCTGTGGATACTCTGATTAGGAGACTGCAGACTCCTCCAATTAATTTATCACCAACTCTTGTAAATTCCCTGGATTGCGTTGCAGTGGCGGCACATGCTATTATAGGCAAGCAGGAGACAAGAAGATTAAGAGAAGTCGTGGAGATTGTTAATGTAAACAGAGATGGAACAGCAATAATAAATACTCCCTTAATGTGGGATCCTAATAAAGACATATTTTACTCAAAAAAACAAAGCAAAGTCTTAGAGAGAATATCTGCAAAGCACGGCATTCCATTGGAAAAGCTGGAGAAAGAGTTTATAACAAGAACCAAACTGCTTTATGAGCTTTACAAGCAGAAAGTTTTTGGGTTTGAGGATATACAAAAGATAATAAACAATTACTACAAAAATCCCGTTGAGGTTCTTAATAAATATAATATTGTCGGGTAATCAGAAGAGAGTAGTGAAAGATATTTAAACATCTTAAGAGTTCTATAAATAATGGAAAAAGAGGATATTGCGCTAATTGCTCAATTGCTGACGGGAATAAAAGACGCCCTAATAAAGCTGGAAGAAGCGCAAAAAAGAAAGGATATTGAGAAGCTTAACGCAGCCAAGAGGGAAATCTTAAACTTTCAAGCTCAAATTGACAAATTACTATGATTGACACACTAAGACAGAATATTGACACGGAAATTGAAGTTTTAAGGGAAATTTCTAATAATTTAAGAAGGATGGATTATGCCAATCCAAGCGAGAGAAAGCTTCTTGAAGCCTCACTAAATTCTTTAAAATCAAGCTTAAAGCTGATTAATAATTCAACTCCGAAGCTACTTGATGAAGTTACTATTGTAAAAAAACTTCCTGGAAAGGAGAAACCAAGCGAGTTTGAGAAGGTTGAATTTAAAAGAACAGAATCAACTGTTCAAGTTGTTTTAAAAAAAGAAGACAGGGAGAAATTCCTCCATGATTTAAGTATAGGCGAGAGCATTGTAAAAAAAATAAAGAAAAAACAATTTATAGAAGAGGAAAAATTTGAGGAGTTCAAGGCTGCAAGGGGCTATTTGAAACTTGCAAACAAATTATTTCTTGATAAAGCGCAGGATTTAATAGCTAAAGGTTATTTAAGGCCTTTATCTGTTGAATTGAGAAGGGCGAATATAGACATCTTATTTAGCGGATATGTTGCAATGATGTTTTTATCTGCATTAATTGCATTTTTTGCAGCACTTTTGTTTGCTATATTCCTGCTTTTCTTTAATATTCATCTTTTAGGAGAGCCTTCTTTTATTGAAATTTACAAAGGAGATTTATTAATCAGGCTTGCAAAAATATTTTGGATACCTTTTATTGTGCCGATTTTGGTATTCTTTGGATTGTATTATTATCCTTCAACTGAAAAAGACACACTGGCAAAAAAAATAGACCAGGAGCTTCCATTTGCAGTAATCCATATGAGCGCTATATCTGGCTCTGGAATTCCTCCAAGCGAGATTTTTAAGATTATAGGCTTGAGCAAGGAATATTATTTTTTAAGAAAGGAAATCAGAAAAGTCTTGAATCAAATTAATATTTATGGATATGATTTAGTTACGGCATTAAACAACGTATCAAAAACAACCCCGAGCTCAAGGCTTGCCGAGCTATTCGGTGGGCTTTCAACAACAATCACGTCTGGAGGAAATTTAAAGGAATTCTTTGAGAAAAGGGCGGAAAGCCTTTTGACAATTTACAGACTTGACAGGGAAAAATACACAAAAGTTGCTGAAACATTTATGGACATGTATATAAGTATAGTAATTGCGGCCCCAATGATTTTAATGATAATCCTTGTCATAATATCAGTAACGGGAGTCGCCAAATTCGGCTCAGCAACTCAAATGACTGCACTAATCTTATTTGTAGTTGGTTTTATTAACGCTTTATTCCTTACATTTCTTCATTTGAAGCAGCCCAGATATTAAAATGGATAAAAAAATAAAGATCACAATTCAAATTATTGGGCTGGTAATAATAACAGTCCTAGCTGTAAGCATAATACAGGATTTGATTCTAATTGCGTTTGAAGATATAAATTCCAAACTGCTAACTGCTGCGAGATTTATTTTATCAATAATTATTATCTATCTTTTGATTAAAGCGAAAATATTCAGAGATTTAGATGATATACTGAAAAATCTGAAAAAATGAGCCTAAAAAAAATGCATTGGGTCGGAATAATTTTTGGAATTTTAATTTTAATAGCTGATTTTGCATTGTTTTACTACAAAGAGCAGAACTTATTTTTATTCCTCGCTGGAATTGCTTTAGGGGTTATAGCATTGCCATTTATTATAGGACTAATCTTGGAAAACAAGAGAGAGCAGCAAATATCAGAGATGTTTTTAGAATTTTCCAGGAATCTTGCGGAAAGCGTAAGCACTGGAACGCCTATAAGCAAGAGTATAATTAACATGAGCGCTAAAAATTATGGCGCGTTAACTCCTTATATTACAAAACTGGCAAACCAGATTTCAATAGGAATTCCTGTCAATCAGGCAATGCAGACTTTTGCATATGAAGTTGATAATCCTGTAATTTCAAGAGCCGTTACTTTAATAAGGGAGGCTGAAAAAGCAGGAGGAGAAATAGATTATATTTTAGAATCTTCTGCCAGATCAATTGCGGAGGTTGAAAAACTGAAAAAAGAAAGAAAAGCTGCAGTTTATAGCTTAATAGTCCAGGGATATATAATATTTTTCATCTTTATAGGAATAATGCTTGTTATGGAATTTAAAATTCTCCCCCTGGCTACTAATCTCGGCTCTTACGGCGGGGGATTAAGTTTTGACTTAAAGAGTATAACAACCCAGGCCCAGACAGCAACTCCTTTGAGCCCTGAAAAGCTTGCAAATCCGTTTTTGTTTTTGCTTTTAACTCAGGGTTTTTTTGCAGGCTTAATCATAGGAAAATTAACAGAGAGCAGTATAAGGCCGGGCATAAAGCACTCTTTTATTTTAACAATAACTGCATTTTTAATATCAACAGGAGCTAGGCTAACATTTGGGTAAAACAAGCCTGCAATTATCAGTTGATTATCAAACATCATATAATTCTTTATCCATTTCTTTCATCATCTGTTCTGTAGGTTTTTTGAATTTAAAAGTTCCAAATGTTTCTCTTAGCACATTCGCTTTTTTCTTTTCTGCTAAATAAAAAATCTCATTTTTTGATCTGAAAGTCTTAAAAGGTAAGTTCAGATTTTTTAGGATTCTTTCAAGCCATGGCCTTTTAACATGAAGCATTGGCCTTCCTGATAATGTTTTTGTTGAGAAGCTGATTAAAAAATATCTGCACTTTAATTCAGAAATGATTTTTCCGGCAATTTTATGATTTTTATCAGGAATTATATCAAGAATTTTAAATAATAAGCATAAATCTGCTTCAGGCAAATGAGCAATATTTAGGCTGGCAATATCTTCTATAAAGGCCAATCCATTTATATTATTAAGATCGAAATACTCATTTACTAATTTAACATCATCTTCTTTTATATCGAAGGCATAATATTCAACTCCAAGAGAAGCTAAAGCAATTGGATTTAATCCGCAGCCAATATCAAGAATTGAACTTATATTTAAAGATGAAATAATTTTTCTTAATTCCGGATAGAAATCTAACCTTTCTTTTGTTGAAGAGTGTGTTTTTAACAAATCAACAATCTTATTTTCTTTTAAAAGAGATAATTTCTCATTAAAAGACAGAAATGAGGTTTGGTATTGCCCTGAAAAGCGTCTTAATTCTGCCCTAATGTCCTTTATTATTAATTTTAATTCTTTTTCGGATAAAGATGAAATATATTTAAATAATTTATTCCTGGCTAAATAAGAGTTTATCGCTTTGGCTACAACATCATTTGAAATGTCAGACAATTCTTTCTTTTGTTTTATTTTTTTAATCAGCTCCTGAATTTCCATTTATAATTTTATTTAAATGAGTTAAAAAATGTTCTCAATTTAACATAAAGATCAAGATGCCAGGTTTCGGTAAGAAGCTAATATTATGTTTTCTTACTTTTAAAAGCTGGCTTTCTTACAGAGAAAAAGGTTTCCCATCCTTTTGTGGGTAAGATTTATAAATCGGCACTATGCAAAAATCAAGAAAAATCATGGAAAAAATAAACAAAGAATTTATATAAATACGCCTTATTATATAATTGAAATCCTTAATGACAAATTTAAGGATAATAAACATGAAAAAAAGAGGAATGAGCCATATTGAAATAATTTTGTCATTTATTATTTTTATAGCGGCGGTTACCGGCATTTTTTATTTTTTTAATCCTGCTTCAGATGTGGGGCTGATTCAAAGCACGCTTTTATCATTAAGCGACAGCGTAACAGAGCAAGGCAGCACTGAGCTAACGAGATATGTAATTAGTTTTACAAAGGCTAATGCTGATCAAGAGTCTGAAAAAAATGACTTGGCAATTGGTGTAGGTGAGGATTTTCCAGGAGGAAGCATTCCTGAAAATGCTGATGTTTTGGCAACTGACTTGAAATCTAATAAGCAATTAAAATGGGATATTTCAACAAAAGACGGAAAAAGAGACACAATTAATATAGACAATACAGATGAATTAGGAACGCCGGGCAAACAAGGAGAAAAACTTCTTTTGTATATTTACATAAGCGAAGGAATTGACGGCTCACTAACCAGGCAAACAGAGGGAATTACCGCAAGCAATAAGGGCTATGCGATTCTTTCTTCTTTTACAAGAAATATTTTATCAGAGAAAAAAATAAGTGAAATCCCGGAAGATGCAGAGCTAATCAGAAAAAGATTTAATATTCCTGCAACTTTGAATTTTGAATTTGAATTAAAATTAGAAGGCAGAACAATAAGAAGAACAACATCATTATTGCTGCCTGACGCATCTGATGAGGTCTTTATTGAAACCAAAAGAGTTGAAGCATTAAGAGAGGATGGAAAAATAGAATTCGCTGACTTAATAGTAAAAACATGGTAAAAAATATATTAATATATATAATGAAAGGGAGGGCTTAGATTAAGATACTTTGTCTGGCTAATAGAGATTATATTATGGTAATAAATACTGAAAGTAGAAAAAAAGGTAATCTGGGAAGAATTATCTATATACGATGCCTAAATAAGAGTAAGATGAGGATAAATGTTAATGACTATCTAAGTATCTTGGTTGGGTGGATAATATGATAAAAAATAAAAAGGGATGGATTAGGATTGTTGAAGTGACAATTGCTATATTATTAATTATCGGCTCGGTTGTTCTTGTTATAGAGCAGAAAAAACCCTCTATTCAAGAAGACTTATCAGAGAGATTTGCAGAGCTATTGGAAGAAGCTGTGAAAGATACTTTATTAAGAGATAAAATAATCAGCTCGGAGAAAAAAGAGGACAAAGAAAAAGAACTAAGAAATTACTTATCCTCTAAGATTGACAGCAATTTGTTTTTATTTGAAGTGAAGATATGCGATGCATCTGAATCAAGCTGTCCAGAGCCAGGAAATTTGCCTGGAAATAAAGAAGTTTATACTAACGAAAGAATCGTAAGCGTGGCTTCTACAACAGAAAAAGACCAATATAACCCTCAAAGGGTAAGGCTTTTTGCTTGGAGGAAATAATATTTACAGAGTTTTTATAATAATTGATCGCTCCAAAACTCAAAGAAGCTAAAGTTTATTTTTTCAGAATTTAGGACGCCTATTATCTCATTGGCTTTCCCCAATGGCACTATAAAAGAATTTGATGTTAATTTTTTCCCTTCAAGTCTTTCAAGAATGCCCGGCGTAGAATAATCTTTCTCAATTCTACCAAATAATAATCTAATAACTTTATTCCTTTTGGCGATATCTTTTATTGGACTTATATTAAATAAGGTAAAAGCTTTTAACTTTTCAGGGACGCTCTTATATTTTCCATATAGGACAATGCCATCACTTATTATACTTCTTTTAAGCTTCCATTTATCAAGATTCCCAACTTCAATCTTAATAGGATTGGTGATTCCTTTTGCCTTCCAAGATTCATAAATATATGATTTATAAAATTTATTTAATTCTTTGTTTATGGCTGCCTTAATGCCAGTTTCTTGGGCCCTAATATTGAAAAATAAATCAATATCGCTTTTTTTATCGGCCTCTCTTCTTGCAACAGAGCCAAAAAGAATTACTTCGTCTACATCTATTTTTGGCAAAATAAAAGAAACAAATGCCGCTGTATAAGCTATTAATTCTTTATATTTCAATTCCTTCATTTTTTAATAACTCCTGAAAAATATTTTTTAATTCTTGGAAATTTTCTAATACTTTTTTAATTTGTCCTTCTGATGACTTTCCATACATCAAAGAATTTCTCTCTTCTTCTATTAAATAAATTAAATTATAAATATCCTTCTTTTTCTCAAAATCAACTGGGAGTTTCCTGTCAATCAGTGCTTCTTTTTTCTGCTCTTCTTTGGGTTTCTTAAACCAATCGTGCTTTATAACCTTACCAATAGAGATTTTATTTATAGTGTGCAAATAAAGCTCAAGAAATTGCAGCGAGCAAGCGGAGCAATGAAAAGCTATTGTTATGGGCTTATTTTCAATTCCTTGATCTATGGCATCATCCATCTCATCCAAATGCTCTTTTATTTTTTTCTTATGCTCTTCAATTAATGTCATTTTATTTGGATTATTTTATACCTAATTTTGGTATAGATTATACCTAATAATTAAGATTAAGCTATCTAATTGCAAAGCAATTTTGTTGAGTAACTGAACAACTTGTTCTTAGGGATGAGCAAAGATTTTCACAATGAAGTATAACTTGGCCACCACAATTGCAGTCTTCTCCTGTGAATTGCTGCTGATCTCTTTCATTTCCCCCAACTTCATTTATCCCAAAGTCGCAAACTTCTCCAGTTTCTTTAATATTGTTGCCACAATCCGAACAAGAAGCAGTTTCGCACCACACTGTTTCAAGGACTGTATCAGAACTACCAGTTGGATTTTCAAGTCTCCATTTATTTATGTTATTATCCCAATACCATAAATCCTCATCATTAAAATCTATACTTTTAGTTGTTTTTGACTCCGTTCTTGCATTAGTTACACCTAAAGCCACATCGCAAAGACGCTGTATAGTGGGCCCATGATTATCGAAATACTCACCTCCAACACGTTGGTTATATACTGGACCTGAGCAACTTTCTATACGTACTACTATGCTCCCCGCCTCAACACAATTTACAAGAACATTAGGAAGTGCAGAGGGTGCATAATTTTTAAGTTCTGAACAAGAAGGCGGAGGCGTAGTAGGGCCAGCCAGACAAAAAACTTTTGTGTTTATGGCTTCTTGTAAACTCTTTAATTCTCCACTAACAAGTATTCTAATATCGTCTGCTGGATGACCACCTTCTGGAATATTATCATAAGTTGTTTTTGTGGGTATATTGGCAGGACAAAGAACATC
>CAZJEV010000022.1:9487-12402 GCA_964545215.1 Candidatus Woesearchaeota archaeon | reverse complement strand
TATTCCTATTGGAATATTTTTGTCAGGAAAATATTAATGTCTAAATAATGGCTAGAAAAATATGAGCCGGAATAGCGGAATATTTTTCTCCTTTTATTAATGTGTCTTTTGTTATTAGAATCCCTTTATTGAGATAATAAAGTCCCTTAAAATCCTGTTTTGATATTTTTGTTTGATATTTAATCTCAAAAGGGAATATCTTTTCCCTCATTTTTAAAATCGCATCAACCTCTTTCTTATTTTTCCAATAATAAATAAAAGGTGTAAAATCTTTATAGACTAATCTTGCCAAATTAGATATTACGGCTCCTTCAACTAAAGAAGCGTTAATCTCTTTTTCTTTAAAATATATTTTTTGGTTAAAAACATGAAAAATAAATGGATCATAAAAATATATTTTTTTATTTTTGTTATAGTCTGGACTTTTTTTATTTAAATCTAAGAAATATAATACTAATAAAACAAACATATTCTCTAAATCTTCAATATATGAAGAAACTGTTTTGTGGCTTTTTATTTCAGATTCTTTCGCCAGAGAGTCCCAGCTTATTGGAGTAGATTGCTTTAAAATCACAGAACTCATTAATTGAAGCAATATTTTCTCTTGTTTTCCCCATTTAGCTATGTCTCCTGCTACCCAACGAAAATAAAGTTCATAAATATAATCTGGAACTTTATTCTTGGAGAAAAATTCATTTATAACAAGAGGAAAACCCCCAGTTATTAGATATTGGTTAAATAATGTTTTTAACTCTGAATCAAATATTCTTGCTTCTTCCGTTTTTACGTTTATTTCTTTAATTGACAATTCTTTGATTTTTCTTATTTTTGATGGTATATCTGGTTTTATAAGGGCTATATAATCTGAAAAGTTCATTGGTAAAAATAATAAGTCTTTTCCTTCTTTTCCTATCCTTCCCGGAAGTTTCTCAATGCTGTGTTTAATATCTAATGTATGTGAGCCAGTCAGTAGTAAAGAGCAGTTATCCAATTCTCCAGAATCTTTCAGTGACTTTATTGTCCTCTGCCAATTTTTTACTCTTGAGATTTCATCAAGGAAGATATATTTTGCTTTTAAATTGTTTATTTTAGAGAATTCCAAGTACTCTCTTAAGAGAGAGGCAAGCTCTCTAAAATCTATTAACTCGTCACAGTTCCAGAAAAATACCGCTTTTTCATCTATCCCTTCATCTAGAAGTTTTTTTATAAGCAATTTTATAAGTGTCGTTTTGCCGACCTGCCTTGGCCCACGAACAGTAAATATATTATTCGGATTTAGTTTTATTTTTTTAATTAGCGGGGGCTTCCACTTATATTTCTTCTCTTCTAATTCTCTTAGATTTTTGTCTTCTTTTATATGCGCTTTTCCTTTCCACCATGGGTTTAGCAATGATAAATCTACCATTGTTATTATAATACTAATGTATTTATAAATCTTTTGGTATTGCTATACCTAAAAGATATGTCTCATTGGATATCCAGAGTCATAGTTCTTTTAATTAAAAGAGTTTTATTTTATAATATTCCTATTGGAATAAAATTGTCAAGAGTTTATTTATAGAGTCTAGGATTTTACTATATATGAAAGCAGATATTAGAGGCACAGAAATAAGGGCGATATTTGATGCGGAAGATATATTGAAGATTTTAAAAGGTTCTTTAAGAGCAGAGGCAGTACTTAGAGATCAGTACGGTTCTCAAATAGGTAATGTGCCTTTTTCTGTGAAATTACTTAATTTAGAAGGCATTACATTTAGACAAGCATCTATCAAAAGTGATCCCAATGGATATACACTTCTTATCGATCCAAGATTGCTAGAGAGCTTAGCTTCAAAGGTTATTCATACGGAGTATTGGAAAGGAGACAACTATACAATTGGTCTTTATCATTCAGATGTCTTAAATAATTTTCCTGAGACTTCATAAGCCATACAAATTTTTAAAGGAATCAGTAGATAGATGGAGAAAAAAGTGAAGCCAGAAAAAGTTTTTCTAAAGCTCTGGAATATTTTGATGGAAGCTCAGAAGAAGAAAAATGCAAATGGTGAATGGGTGCATGAGCATTCAATTACAATTCCTTTGGAAGAAGCAGGGCAGTTTTTAGAAGTTTTAAAAAGAATACTTAATTCAAAAAGAACAAAGGAACTGCTAAAAAAAGTTTAATTATTTTTCTTGAGATTGCATTTTAGCCTGCTGCTTTTCCTGCCACTCTTCCCTCTTTTGCTTTTCAATCGGGCATTCAGGATTGAAGCAGAATTCCCATGGGCGCTTTGCTTTTCTTATTGCCAATAATTTGGGGAAATTATCTGCTTCGCAAAGCTTATTGTTTTCTGCTTTTTTTATTAATGCATTTGGAGGCAGGGAGTAAGTTTGAGTGCAATTGGGATAATTAGAGCATGCAACAAACTGCCTGCGAGTTTTTTTGGAATAAAGAATTCTTAAATTTCCTTTTTTGCAGGTTTGACAAGGCATTAAAGTGTTATTTGCCTGCTGCTCCTGCCTTAGCTCACCTAAGCCTTGTGCAAGTTCTCTGCCGATTTCCTCTTCTTTTGATTTGAATTCTTTTGCAATGTCACTAATGATTTTTTTTGCTTTTTCTATAATTTCATTCTCTTTTTTCTCAAAATTTTCTTTGCTTTCCTGAATTTTTTCCATTTCTTCTTCTAATTGGCGGGTAAGATTTTCGTCTATAATTATTGAAGAGTGCTTTTCTAATGCATCTATAAGCTTTAAACCAAGAGGAGTTGCTTGGATGCTTTTTCCATCTAAATAGCCTCTTTCAAATAATGTTTCTATGATTATAGAGCGGGTTGCTTTTGTGCCGAGATTCTTTTTTTCCAATAGTGTTATGAGTGATGCGGGAGAATATCTTGATGGAGGCTCGGTCGTTTTTTCCTGAATTTTAATTTCTTCAA
>CAZJEV010000022.1:0-9477 GCA_964545215.1 Candidatus Woesearchaeota archaeon | reverse complement strand
TCTTCAATTTTTACTTTTCCTTTTATGTCAGGAAGTTCGGATTCTTCAATAACATAAGGATAAACAGCTGTCCAGCCTTTACTGATTATTGACTGGGCGTTTGCGGTAAATGTTATTATTATTTCTTCATTTTTATTATCTGCTATAATATTTGATTTATCTGGTTTATTATCATTGTTTTCTGCTGTATTGATTTTATCTTCTGTCTCATTATTCGTTAATTCATTTTTATCTTTTGTAATGTATGTTAAAGGTTTTCCTTTTTTGTCTATTGCTGTTAAGATAATTTTTTTGTTTGCTGTTAATAGGTCTTCTGCAAAGGCAGAAATGAATCGCTTTACAATTAAATTATAGAGCTTTTCATCTTTTCCTGAAAGGATTTTGAAATCTCCTGTTGGATAGATAGAGGGATGAGCAGGGTCTGATTTTTTTCCTTCTATTGGCCTGCTTCTTACCGCGTGTTTAATATCTCCCGCGAAATTTTTTGATAGTTTATTTAAAATTCTTTTTGGTTCAATTGCTTCCGGGATTTTCTGACTGGAAGTTCTGGGATAGGAAATTAGACCTTCAAGATAAAGTTTTTGGGCAATTGCAAGAGTTTCAGATGGAGAGAGCTTGTAAAGGCGATATGCCTCTCTTTGCAAAGTTGTTAAGTCAAATGGAAAAGGGGGAGGGGTTTTATGCTCGTTTTTCTTTGTTTCCGCTATTGCTTGTTTTATATTTTTGAATTTTTCTAATAATTTAGAATCAAAAATATCTCTTGGATGCTTTAACTCTATTTTATTATTGTCTTTAGTAATGTATGCAAAGATCTGCCAGTATGGCTTTGGCTTGAAAATTGCAATTTCCTTTTCCCTGTCTACAATTATTTTTAATGCTGGGCCTTGAACCCTGCCAATTGAGAGGATTTTAAAAGAGCCTGTTTTTTTAATAGCTGACATTAAGGCTCTGCTTAGATTAATACCATAAAGCCAGTCAACAATATGTCTTGTTTCTCCCGCATATGCATTTCCCCAGTTTATTTCTTTTTCCGGATTTTCATAGGCTTTTTCCAGTTCTTCCGCCGTCAATGTTGAAAATTTCATTCTTTTTGCGTTTTCTTTTTTGCAGATGAAACGAAGAACATTCCATCCTATAACTTCTCCTTCAATGTCATAGTCTGTCGCGATAATTATTTCTCTTGCCTTATATGCTAATTTTTTCAGCAGATTGTAATAGCGCTTTGTGAATTGAGCTGATTTTGTTTGATATGACGGGAGCCATTCTAATTCAAAAATTGGCCAGCCTTTCTGGCCAGGCTTATATGTTAAGGTGAATAAATGACCGACTGCTGATGCTACGACTATTTTTTTATCATCTTTTGATATTTCATAATATGAAACGCTATCTTCTGAATATTTTTTTGCATCTCCTAAAGCTTGGGCAATTTTCTGCGCTGCTTGGGGCTTTTCTGTTATGATTAAGGTGTATTCTTTCTTTGCGGGAGAAATTTTAACATTATCTTCTTCTGCTGTTTCTGCTTTTCTCTTCCTTTTTATTTTTTTTGACTTTTGCTTTTCTCTTTCTGTTGTTTCAAGCAATAAGGCGGGGCTTGGCTTTCCCGGAGATTCTATTGTTGTCAATTCATCTATGGAAGGCTTTTCTGCGACTGGCTTTTCTATTGTCTGCTTGACATCTGTTAGCGGGATAAAATCTTTAACTGCCATATTTATAATGAATCAAGAGGACTCCTTACATTTTTTATATTTTGCTGGGAGATTTGAGTGTACATTTGAGTTGTTCTGATGTCAGAATGCCCAAGCAGTTTTTGTATAATTCTCAAATCTGTGCCTTGCTCAAGCAAATGAGTTGCAAAGCTGTGCCTTAAAAGATGCGGATATACATTTTTTGCTATTCCTGCTTTTTTCGCTGAATTTTCAACTACTTTAGCTATTGTTTTTTTAGTTAGCTTTCCAGACCTGTTTGAGGGAAATAATATGTCTTCATTAGAAAGCCTGCAATAACTTTCTAAGTCTTTAAGAAGAGATTCTGGCAGTTTTACAAATCTGTCTTTTTTTCCCTTTGAAAGGCAGATATGAATTAATTTTTCATTGAAATTAATGTCCTGCTTTTTTAGATTGATTATTTCAGAAACTCTCAAGCCGCAGCCATACAGCATTTTTAATATTAATTTGTGCTTAATATTATTGGTTGCATCAATCATGGACTTTACTTCTTCTTTTGTCAGTATTATGGGAATTGACTTGTTCCTTTTTGGATTTGGCATATCTAATTTTTCTTTTAACATATTGGCAAAGAAATATTTCAAGGCGAATACCAAATGCCCGACTGATGCGGGCTCTTTTTTCTTTAATTCCGAGAGAACAAATTCCTTGGCTGTTTTTGAACTTATTTCTTTGTCTTTAGTAAAATCAAGATATTTATTAACATGAATAATATATCCTTTTATTGTTTCTTTTGAATAATTTCTAAGAAGGAGGTTTTCTTCAAGTTTTTTTAATAACTCTTCTTTTTGCATGCTTTTATATGCTCTTTTTAGTTATAAAGGTTACTATACATGAACATTATGGATATTTAAATAACTAAAGTTCAATATCCATAATGTTATATGACATATTTTGATGGCAATAAAAAACGAATGTTTTAAAAACTTTTATTAAGATATAATATTATTATGAAAACATTAGGAATAATTGGAGGTCTTGGACCAGAAACAACATCGGAATTTTACCTAGATTTGGTCTTTTCGTGTCAAAAGAAAGACAAAACTCATAGACCTTCAATCATTATCGCCAGCGTCCCTTTGCCTTACAAGATTGAGGAGGAAGCAATTGCTAAAAATGTAGGATTTGAAAGAATTCCTCCTTTTCTAATTAAAGAGGCAAAGAGATTAGAAAAAGCTGGAGCGGACTTTATTGTCATGCCCTGTAACTCCTTACACGTTTTTATCAAAGAGATTAGGGACGCTGTCGATATTCCAGTTTTAAGCATTGTTGAAGAGACGGTAAAATTCCTCAAGAAAAATAATTTTAATAATGTTGGGATTGTTTCAACTTCCGCAACGATTAAGAATAAATTATATGAAAATGCGTTTGCTGAAAATAAAATTGGTTATGAAACGCCAGACGATTTTCAGCAGGCTAAATTGGGCAAATTTATTCTTAATCTTGTTACTGGCATGCAGAGTAATAAAGACAGAGAAGAACTTATTAAAATTATTAATGACTTTGAGAAGAAAGATGTTGGTTGTGTTTTACTTGCCTGCACAGACCTCCAATTATTAATTCCTCAACATCCAACCTTGAAGATATTTGATACCATGAAGATATTTGCAGACGCAACTGTTGAGGAAATGTTGAAATAAAAGTTTTTAAAATTATTATAAAATTGCCATCAAAATACGCTAAAGCCCCGCTGCACTCTCGCTTCACTGCGTTACGCTCGGGTCATATAACAAGGGATATACGGTTCGGGGCTCGGCTCGCCCCTCACCCAAATTTTTCTTCCACTTCGTTCCAGAAAAACTTCGTATATCCCTGACTTAAATCTCAATTACTCCAATTACCAAACTAAGAACACAATATAAAATGATAAAATCAAAAAGAGGAATGAGTGCATGGATTTGGATTTTAATAATCTTAATTCTTGTAGCTGTTGGAATAGTAATTTACTTTTTGGTGAGCGGAAGTAACAGCGGAATTCTGCGAGGAAGTTCAATACCTCAACCTCCTGCTTTGCCTTCGGGATAAATAAAATTTGCATTGCCGAAAGTTATATAAAGTAAGTTTCTGTATACTAATTATATACAAGCCCCAGAATTGCTTCGGCAACTCTGGGTTTTCACACTATGAAACGAATTGCGATTTTTATTGATGGGAATAATTTCTATTTTGGATTAAAGAAAATCTATCCAGATGATACAAAGTTCATCAATTTTGACTTTGAGAAATTTTGTAATTTTCTCACAGGGAAGAATGAGCTTATATCAATTTTCTATTATAATGCGCCTCTTGATAGAACTAAAGACTTGAGCAAATATCAGAACCAACAGAAATTCTTTGAGAAAATAAAGAAAATTCCAAAATTTAACCTTATTTTGTGCAAGCTTCTGAAAAGAAGGATAAGTGGAACCGACAAATACTATTATGTTTTAAAAGAGGACGATATTCACATGGCAGCTGATCTAATAAAAGGAGCTTTCAAGAATGCCTATGATGAAGCAATTCTTGTTTCTGGCGATGGTGATTTTGTGCCTGCTGTTTTGGTAGCGAAAGAAGAAGGTAAATATGTAGAAAATGTTTATTTCAAGAAAAGTGCATCCACAAATTTAAAGATGAATTGCAATAGGTCATTTGAACTGAAAAAAGAACTTCTTGATAGATTCTTCTCAAAATAAATAACAAAGCCCTAACCCTACAAACTAAAACAATACCGCGATAATTTCTTTTATTAAATTGCGGAGTTTCCACCTCCGCCCCCACCCAAAGATAATTTTTTACTCACGAGGACGCTTAGTGCGTCAGCTCGTGTTTTTCTTTCAGAAAAATCTCCCAACAGCAGATTAAGAGGTAATTTCTTTTTGCTTACGGAAATTTTCTTCGTGAAAACCAGAAATTAACCCAAATTGTTTGCTTATTCTATGATTAATTTACTGCAAACAACTTCTCTTAATTGCATGTTTAAGTGAAATTGCCCTACGCCCGCCAAAACAATTCATTTATAAAGTTCAGGATTTTTATTAAATAATATGGAAGAAAAACAAATCACCACGATGAAAGATGCTCAGAAATTACTCAAATTTTTTGCTGAGCGAAATAACTGGAAAGATGTTCCAAATGTTGATAAGTTTGATCATTTACATGAAGAACTTATTGAGATGTCTCAACATTTGAGATATAAATCAGAGGAAGAACGCAAAAAATTTGTAGAGGACAACAAGCATATTTTTGTTGATGGTATAGGTGATTTGTTTTTTGGAACTTGTCGTCTCGCTAATCAACTTGATGTTGATATTGAAAACGCATTTAATTTAGTTAAAAAAGAAATTCTTGCAAAATACAATCATAAAAATCCTGAAAATAATATTGTTAAAAAATAGGGCGGGCTTCAGGCAACTCTCCCTCACTTCGTTCGGTCGGCATGTTGCACTCTCGCTAACGCTCGGCGGACCTAACAGCGACCATACGGAAAGCTCGTTGCACTTCGCTTTTCCAAATTGGCTAACGCCGACTTCAGTTAATGCGATAAGTTATCTGTAATTCCAGAGGTCGCTTCTTTTCATTTTATCTTTCGTAGATTTTCGCATTAGGCGTAAATCCAGTTACTTCTGATGCAGTTTTTTCTGGGAAGACTTCAATCTTAATTTTTCTTTGCTTAATCATCTGGATGAGGACAACGCCGTGAACAAGCTCATTGCTTGTGGTTTTAAGGCCTTTTACCGGAGATTTTCTGTCCCATGGTTTACCATCAGGCGCAATGTATTCATAATCTACTAGTTCATATTTTATGAGACCACTTTCAACACTGACTTGAGCAGGGTCAGGAGCGTTTTCTTTTATTCCAAATTGTCTGGAATCCTGGGCTTCATATCCTTGCAGGGAAATTACAATTCTTTGAGGGTCTATATAATCATAGGCAATAGATAAATGGCCGAGCCAATATTCTTCTGAGCTACTATTCCCGCCATAACCATTTGTTCCTTCTAAGAACCAATTTCCTACTAATTTCCCATCAATATCATAGTCTATTTTTCCGCTAATAGGCTCAGTAGTTCTTATGCTTTTTTCGATGAGCTTGCTTTTTATTGGTTCGTTAAAATATTCGTATGTATTAGAAACAATATGCAGTTTGTAGGATTCCGGGGCGTAATGCTCGGGAACTGCAAAACCTGATAATTTGGTTTCTTCATCAATAAGATTGTAATCAAGATTATTCTTGTAATATCCTATAAGTTCTCCTGCTTTAACAGGAATATGTACGCTTGCATAGCCTTGAGTTCCATGAGCGAATGCCTTGAGCTTGTCAGGGAGATTACTTACATAAATATAATACGCTGAGATAGTGCAGGTATGCTGTATGGTTATGTGATAATCTTTTCCTTCTTCTGCGCCAGGCATATGGGCAATAGCTGTAATGTATCCTTTTCCGGGAGAATATACTTCAATATCAAATTTATCATTGTTGAAATTCTGGAAATAGTGATGGTTGACTGGCGTAACGTGGTCTCCTGTCATTAATCCTCTGGGAAGCATTACCAAGGTTTTTTCCAAATTCACAGGTGCAAAGTCAAAAGTAGTTTTTGTGCCTTCACATTTTTTAGTTATATCTTGCTTTTCATTTCTGATAATATTCTCTTCTTCATCTCTTACCGGGAAGATTATTTTACATAATTCATTTTCATTCTCTTTGCAGTATGAAGTGCATTGTGCTCTGTTATTAAGGCAGAAACTTATGCAGTTTTCTTCGCTTTGACAGAGAGAGCCGAGAGAGGGTTTTTGCGCTTTTTCAACTTCAGAAGTTATTTCTTTTTTTTCTATAACTTTTTCTTTATAGGTATTGTTTATTAGAAATAAGATTAGCACTCCTACAATTAAAACAGATGCTATAATTATTAGGATTATCTTTCTCATTTTTTATGTAAATATTGAAATTCAAATCTCAATAATCTTGCCTTGCCTGCCTACATTTATGACTTTTGTTTTGCCTATTTTTTCCTCAAAGCCAGATGCTTCATGAATATGCCCATGCAATAAGATATCGGGCTTGAATTTTTTTATCGCTAAAGTTATTGATTCAGAGCCTTTGACCCCTGAAAATTCTGAAATGCTTGGAGAGGGATGCATGTGGGTAACCATTATCTTTTTTTCTATTCCAGAGGATTTTAAAGAAGAATAAGCTTTTTTTAATGTGTTGAAAAGCTCCTGCTCTGAAATTGCTCCAGGTCCGAGATCAGCGCCTCCTGCTCCAAAGAATCCAATATTATTGTATTTTATAGAGTATCCATGAATATTTTTTACTCCATATATTTGAGCTACAAAGTCAGCTGTAGCAAAAGAATCATGGTTTCCCGGAACTATTATTACTTTTTGAGCTTTATCTCTAAATGGCTTTAGAACTCCAGAGGTTTCATGCCAGCCGAGAATATCTCCGCATAAAACAACTAAATCAACATTTTCTTTTTCTGCTTTTTCTGCCAAAGCTTTGGCTAGCTTTGACTCGCCGTGCAAATCAGAGGCTGCGAGGATTTTGAATTTCTTCGTTTCTTTTGCTTTTACCATAAAAATTTAAATAATAGGAGGATTAAAAGGTTTGTGTTGTCACAGTATCTCCGAATAGAGCTGTTTAAACAGTTCTGTTAATTAACAAATAAATCGACAACTTAATTATAGAAATAAATCAATAACCTACGATTTCACATCTTTAACATAAAATTAATCAATATAAAATAGCATTAGCTAATAAATTTCAATTGAGAATCAAAATAGAATCATGTAATCTCTCTTGCAAATTGTTCTTCTACAAACTTTAAATATTTCTTAAAGGACATTTCAGGATGAGATAATCTATTAACTTCCCAATTGGCTAACAATAATAATGAAGTTAGAAAGTAAAAGTATCTTACTATTGCATAATTGCTTTTTGTTTTAATCTTTGCTTCATCCTGGACTCTGAAATCTGTTTCTATTTGCCATCTTTGTTTATATTTAGCAATCAAATACAAACTATTTTTGAGATTAGTGGCAAAGCACCAATAATAATTATTCTTGTTCTTAATCAAGTCTTTAATTATAACTATTTTAGTCTTTCCAATGAAATAACTTTTATATTTGTTATATTTTCTTACATGTTCGTATGATGCTACTAATGTTGTCTGGGCAATGTATTTCTTCATTGCTTTGTTCTGCGGAACAAAGATAAGATATCTTATCTTTTCCGACGATAGATAAGATATCAAATCCCAAATGTAAAATCCCCTATCAAACAAAACAACATCAATAATGAAACGTAATGTTCTAGCATAGCTTAACAATTCTTTTGTCTTAGCTGTTAAATCATCTCCTTGTTTATATGGAATTGCCATCAATGGCAATGGTTTTGGTTCTACAATAGACAAAACAAGATAAGTGAAAGCTTCTGTTGTTCCTTTTTCATTCTTTACTTGTCTTACATTAAGCTTCCCATTCTTCCCATAATAAAGTTCTTTAGTTGTATCAATTGAAAGAACAACTTTTCCTAATCCCATTCTACAAAGAGCTTTTTTAGTGTTAAACTCAAAAGCTCTTTTCAATTCTAATTCAGAAGTTTGCTTGACATATCTATGCAGAGTATCTGCTTTGTTGCTTACAGTTTCAACATAGCTTATCGTTCTTCCTGCTTCTGTCAGAGCTTTAACAATCTCTGCAGTTGCTACTCTTAGATTGTCAGATACTCTTTTAAGTATCTGTTTCGTCCACCTCTTTATCATTGCAGAGCTATGGAGCAATCCATAGCTCTTCTATTTTTCTCTCAATTATATAGTTAAAACATTATCTAGAATTCCTATGCGGAGATACTGTGTCATATTGCATAACTATTAATGAGCAATAAGATTTATATAATATTATTTTTATTATTGAAAATGGGAGAGAAAAAAAGAGGTATAGCGAAATGGCTGAAAATTTTAATAATAATTTTAATTATTTTAGTGATTTTAATTGGAATATTATTTTATATTGCTTTCAGGCCGTTTGATAGCAGAGGAGAAAAAATAGAATTAATTAATCCTGCTTCTGGATTAAGCGTTGAAGAAGCAGCAAAGCAGTTTAATGAGAGCTTTGTTCTTTATCTTTTAGCAAGCATAGGAGCCGGAGAATTGCATAATGCCCCACTTAGCTCTGAAAAGCCGACGATAGAAATAAAAGTTGATGAAAAGAATTATTGGGCAGAAGTTGATAAGGGAGTGATAAGAGTCAGCGCTGGAAAAGCTGACGGAGAGGATATTTTAATTGTAACAACCGCCCTTGAAGCTGTAAAAATGATGAATAACAAGGTATATATTGAGGATTCTTTTAAAGCCCGGCATTCTGGAATTGAATTGAAAGCAGGTAGGACTACTTTGTTTGGGAAAGGGTATCTTAGGCTTTATCAAAAATTAACTGGAGAGAGCGTAACCGGAAGTTTTCTAAGAAGCGGCAAATAATGCAATATTGGGCATAAAAGTTTAGGCGCTAAAAAAGTGTTGTCTCTTTTTCATTGCAATCAGCTGTAGATTGTTACTAGGGAAGATAACAAATTTGCAGAAAAGTTTAAAAGTGGAAAATTACATTAGAATATATAGATTGTATCATATGTATAGGGATATGATACATAGGAGTCTAATATGAAAGACAATTTTGACATATTTTTCAGGAGAAAGCCTGCCTTGATGCTGGTTGCTTTGAAGAGAATCGCAAGAGCAAGATATGGGAGTATTTTGGCAAAAGAAGTTGATTGTACTTA
>CAZJEV010000021.1:0-12595 GCA_964545215.1 Candidatus Woesearchaeota archaeon | reverse complement strand
AGAATTAGATGTTGTCAGCCAAGGCTACACAATAGAAGAAGCCAATAAAATATTAGCTATTCTCATTACCTAGATAACTATTTCCCAACCAATTTATCCCAAAATGAGCTTTCCCTATAATTCAGCCCGATTAATTTAGCCGCTGTTTCCTTATAGGCTCTTGCCGCCTTGCTTCTCGGATGCGTATATACTAAAGCATTTTTCATAACCAAAGCTTCCTGGACCCTCTTATCCTCTGGAATAACACCGATAACCGGCAACTCAAGCATATCCTGCACATTTGCAATAGGCATTTCTGTTTTAGTTCCTCTAACTCTTGTTACTATAACTCCCCTTACATTCTTCCCTAATTGCTCTATAACTTTGCTTGTCTTCAAGGCATCTGTCACAGCAGGTATTTCAGGATTCGTTACAATTATTAATTCATCAGCAGACTCCATTGCTGCAATTGCTTCTTCTCCAAGCCCGGCAGCAGAATCGTAAATAATATAATCCGCCATTTTTCTTAATTTCTTTCCAACTTCTTTTAACTTGTTGTGATTAAGCCTTCTTAATTCCTTAATAGATAAAGAGCTTGGAATTATTTTAGTTCCTGACTCATGCTCATATATAGCATCAACTATTTTTGCTTTTCCAAGCAAAACATGATTCAAACTTACAGGCACAATGGGCGCCCCCAAATGCAGTCCAATATTTGGAGTAGTCAAATTAGCATCAAGAATAATAACATCCTTACCGAAAGAATTCAGAGCAGCCCCGATATTTATAGCACTAGTGGTTTTGCCAACTCCCCCTTTCCCAGATGTAATTGTAATAAGCTTAGCCATTTAAACCTCTAACATTAGAGCGAACATACACTAGTATGAACATCAAGAATTATTTCAACGCACTTATAAATCTTTCTAACACATCAGCGTATTCCTTTAACTTATCAAGATTAATATTAATTTCCTGTCCTTTATAATTAACTCTTAAATTAACTCCCTTCCTAAATTCATTCTCCCTTATTTTCTCAAGTTTTTCTATGTCTCTAAAGAGCTCATATAACTCAAGAGTCTCTTTTATGACAGAATCATTGTCATATAACTTCTTAAGCTGTATAAGCTTTGCTCTTGGCGCATCAGGAACAGCTTTCCATTTCTTCTGTTTCTTTGCTTTTTCAACTAAGACATCCATCCCAAGCTCAATCATTGTTTTCCAGCGCAAAAGGAGATTAATAATTACATCGCATGTTTTCGTATACTTCAGGCTTACGTACAATAAATGGTCAGCGCTAATTTTCTCTTTTATTATATGCTCCATCAAAACTCACCTTAGAGAGCGATTATAAATATGTAAACTTAATATATATACCTTTCTAATGGTAACTATTTGCTTTAATCTCCTATATTACCCTGACTTCGCCACATAGCTCCCGCTAATCATTCACTTACTAAGTTCTGCCAGTTGACTAATTTTTAATCCAATTGTGTGGTTTTTCAGCAAAATTCTTCAAAGAATCACCTAAGAGCCTATCCTGATAGGATAAACTTCGCTTAATTTATCTTCGGGATTCCTTATCTTTTGTCAGCCTTTGCGGATAGGCTCTAAAATTCCCTTAATTTCAGATGCTCCGTGTATTTTATTTTCACTTCTGTTAAAGAAGATCTTATTTTATATAATTAATCGTTTTCATTCACTCAGCTTCACAATAGCTTCAGCAATATTTCCATTAGTTTCTTCCAGAACCTTTAAAGCCTCGTCTCTTTTTTTTCCGGTTTTCTCTGCAACTAAAGAAACATCTTCTTCCTTTATCCCTTCTTCCAAAGTTTCCTCTCTTGCCTCTCCGGTTATTTGCCAGCTTTCCTGCCCTTGCATTTTTATCTTTACAACATTAGGACTTTCAATAATAATCCTTTTATCCGCAGATTCAATTATTACTTTATCAGCAGAAATTTCCTCCTGCTTAATCCCCATTTGCTTCATTAAAGCCTGCATTTTCTTAGGATCTATTCCTCCAAACATCTTTCTGCTTAGAAAAAAGCCTATAAATAGCTTTCTAAAAAGAACTCAAAATCTGCTCAACTCTAAATCTGGTATAATAAACCGGCTTTTTCACTCCCTCAACAATTCTTCTTAAATAATACTCACACTTGTTTCCAGCTCTTATTCTAAGCAGTCTGCTCTTGTAAAAATCTCCAAAACTTATTTCTGTAATATCTTCAATCTCGCCCAATTCTTTTCTTGACATCTCCAAGAGAATATTAAATTCCAAATTCATAAATAAGTCAGAATAATAAGCTATATAAGAATTATTATAATGATCAGCTAACAGGCCAGAATATCTTTAAGGCCAGAACAGCCAAAGCTATTAGCACAACAAAAGCAATTACCTGCCCGGGAGAAATCATGAACTTGCTCTTATATTCTTCATCATACCTCACTAATCCGCCTATTCCTCCGGGAAGATGTAGTTTGTTATCGCTTGCCATAAATATTAATAAGAATAAGATTATAAAAAACTATCTTTTTTATTTTTATCAGCTTACATCCAAGCCCATTACTCTCATAATCCTTTTAGCTTCATTCAATTTGTCATTTCTTTTGCTATTAGGGTACAATCCTGCCTGATGACAAAGAGACTGCACTTTATTAAAATTCTCTGTTAAAACATGTCCTGCATCATGCATAACCCTATAAGCAGGGTTATAACAAGAATGTGTTATTTCTTTCATTCTTTCAATATCACCTCTTAATGCTGCTTCATAAATATCTATTAAAGCTCTTTCAGCTTGTCTAACGCATTCTCTTCCATAAAAAACACGAATTTCATAGCGCTCACTACCGTCATTCATATCAGCTATTTTTATCTTCTTTGCTTCCATACCACATCACACAGAAACAACTATTTAAATCTTTCTATTTGTTACCTCTTTATAGTAACATTATGATGTCAAAATTTTCAAAGATGTATTGCTAGCAAGTATAATAATCAAAAACAACAAACATTAAATAACCTCCCAATTAAAATCATTAATGATAAGGTATTATGCGGTAAAATTACAAGGCCTTGATGAGCAAATCAATTTGTATGCTCTAATTAAAAGAGATAGCAAAGGAAAATTTGATGTCATCAAAGGAAATAAACTTGAAGCTCTTGCCTCTTATTATCATAATGAATCAATAGGACAAATATTGTCAGACTTACTTCAATACGATTTTCACACTTCAATAATATACGATCGTCCTTATGATATTATTACAATTAAATCGCATAAAAATACAACTCACTTCAGAGTTTTGACTCTTAATGAACAGGAAAGGCAACAATTTGAAAAATCTTTGCTGTAATTAGGAAATCTATAAATTAATTTTCATTTAATTTCCTCAAAATCTTCTTCTTATCTCGCCCGCTGATTTCCTTGCCCCAAAGAACTAATATCCTGTTAATTCTTGACCAGTATTTCTTAGGAGCAATTTTCATCATTTCCAACTCAGTTTGATGAGGATTTTTCGTCTTAACAATTCCAAGCACATTTAATAATCTCTGGCAGTGCGTGTCAATGCATATACCATCTTTATTATGAACTTCTATGAGAACAAGATTAGCAGTTTTTCTCCCAACTCCTGGAATTTCCAAAAGCTCCTCAATTGTATCAGGCACTTTACCCTTATAACATTCAATCAAATACTTAGAAGCATTAATAACATTTCTTGCCTTTGTCCTATTATAATTTAAGCCCTTAAAAATACTTAAAATATCTTTATATTCTGCATTAGCAAGCTTTTCTAAAGTATTATATTTTTTAAATAAATTTTCAGCTATTGGAATTGTAGTTTCATCCCTGCTTTGAGCTGACATAATAGTAGCTATAAGCGTCTGCCATTCATGTTTCCATTCCTCCGCAGCAAGCCTTTTTTCGTACCTGCCGTATTTCTTTTCTGCTTTCTTGAATATTTCAAGAAAATATTTTTTTTTATTCATTTTTCCTCTAATAATTTTTTGATTTCTGGGATTAGAAACAATATATCCTTATAAATAATATCAAATTCGTCTTTACTTAGCTTTTTTCCATAATAATTTATATGTTTTTGACACTCATCCTGTAAAAATGCTAAAATACAAAAAGATGACCAAAGATAAGCGATTTATCATGAAACTTCCTAAAAAAGTTATAAGAGACAAGAATAAATTATCACTTTTTGGCAGGGCATGGGTAATTAAGCCGGAAGCTAATCTTTAAAATCCTTATTATCCATTAAAAATAATGCCGGAAATAAACATAAAAGCAATAGAAGAAAAATGGAGAAAATTCTGGGAAAAAGAAAATATCTATTCTTTCAATCCAAATTCAAAAAAGCCAATTTATTCAATTGATACTCCTCCTCCGACAGTTTCAGGAAAAATGCATATCGGACATGCGTTTTCTTACTCTCAAGAAGATTTTATAGCTCGCTTTAAAAGAATGTCAGGAAACGAAGTTTTTTATCCGTTTGGCACAGATGATAATGGTCTGCCAACAGAAAAATTAGTTGAAAAACTAAAAAATGTAAAAAGCAAATCAATGTCACGGCCTGATTTTATCTCATTATGCTTAAAAACGCTAAAGGAAATAACCCCTGATTTCATTCAAGACTGGAAAGGCCTTGCTATCTCGTGCGATTACAACATTTATTATTCAACAATTAATGAGTTATGCCAAAAAATTTCCCAGCACTCTTTCATAGAACTATACAAAAAAGGACTTATTTACAAAAAAGAATTTCCAACTTTATTTTGTGTTGAATGCCAGACTCCAATTGCACAGGCTGAATTAGAAGACAAAGAAAAAGAAACTTTATTTACAACATTAAAATTCAAAGTAAAAGAAAAGGAGCTGCCTATTGCGACAACGCGCCCAGAATTATTAGCAGCATGTGTGGCAGTTTTCATAAATCCAAATGACAGAAGATATTCTCATCTAATAGGAAAAAAAGCCTCTGTTCCTTTATTTGCTCATGAAATTCCTATAATAGCAGATGAAAGCGCACAAATGGAAAAAGGCACTGGAGTCTTGATGGTCTGCTCTTATGGCGATAAATATGACCTGGATGCCATAAAAAGGCATAAGCTCAAGCCAAAAATAATTTTCAATAAGCAGGGAATTTTAAACTCAACGCAATATCAGGGATTAAAAATAAAAGAAGCAAGATTGAAAATCCTGGATGATTTAAAAAAAGCAAATCTGATTATAGAGCAAAAATCAATAAAACACAATGTTAATGTCCATGACAAATGCGGAACAGAAATTGAATTTCTTCCAACAGAGCAGTGGTTTATTAAAATCCTGGAAAATAAGAATAAGCTCATTGCTCAGGGAAAAAAAATCACTTGGCATCCGCAATATATGCGAAAAAGATATGAAAACTGGGTATCTGGATTAGAATGGGATTGGTCAATTTCCCGGGAAAGACACTTTGGAATTCCAATTCCAGCATGGTATTGCAAAAAATGCAATGAAATAATTTTGCCAAATAAGAAAGATGAAAAAGCCCTGCCAATTGACCCTATGCAAATCAAAAAGCTTTGCCCAAAATGCAGCTCTCCTGCAATCCCGGAAGATAAAGTCCTTGACACATGGGCAACCTCTTCCTTAACTCCTCAAATTGCCTCGCAATTAGCCAATAACAAAATAAAACTCCCATACTCTTTAAGGCCCCAAGCTCATGACATAATTAGAACCTGGGCTTTTTACACAATTGCAAAATCTTTTTATCATGAAAATAAAATCCCGTGGAAAGACATAGCAATATCGGGCTTTGTTAAATTTGAAGGTGAAAAAATGAGCAAAAGCAAGGGCAATGTTATTCTGCCTCAAGAAATAATGAAAATCTATGGCGCAGATTCATTAAGGTTCTGGGCTTCAGGAAGCAAATTAGGGGAAGACTTAGACTTCCAGGAAAAAGACCTAATAGCAGGAAAAAAATTTATCATAAAGCTCTTAAACGCTTCTAATTTCATTTTTACAAATTTAAAATATCAAAAACAAATGCCGAAACTCCATGAAACAGACCGCTTATTTTTAATTCAATTAAATACTCTAATAAAATCAACTACAAAAGCATGGCAGGATTATAATTATTCCAAAGCAATGCAGGAAACTCAGCAATTTTTCTGGCAAGTTTTCGCAGATGATTATCTTGAAATTGTCAAATACAGGGTATATCAGGGCTCTGATGAAGAAAAATCTTCTGCTTTTTACACTTTATATTACTCCCTTTTCGCGATATTAAAATTAATGGCGCCAATATCTCCTTTTATAACAGAAGAAATTTATCAAGCGTATTTCAAAAAATATGAAAACAAAAACTCAATTCACATTTCAGACTGGCCAAAAGAGATTAAAATATCAAAAAAGAAAAATGACGATAAAGTCTGGAATAAACTCCTTGAAATAATAAGCAAAGTCAGGCAGAAAAAATCAGAAGCCAAAAAATCAGTAAAAACCCCTGTTATTTTAACCTTGTCTCCAGAAGACAGCAAATTATTAAAAGGAATTATTACTGATTTAAAATCAGTAATCTCCGCGCAAGACATTAAACACGGCTCTTTTGATGTCAAATTTCTTTAGTTTTACCAATCTTTATTAACCCTTCATATTTAAAAGGAAGTTGAACTCTCCAAGAACAAAGTTCTTGGGGCCTCAAAAACTAAAAGTTTTTGAAGTCAAGAAACCATAGGTGTCTTAAGCATGGACGCAGAAGAAAAAAAACGCCGGGAATTAGAAGACATTATTCAGCTATTGGAAAATATTAAGGGCAGTCATACTGAATTAGTTACTGTTCTAATCCCCGCAGGTACAAATATTCATCATGTCTCAAATCAATTAACAACAGAAGCAGGTACAGCTGAAAACATAAAATCCAAGGCAACAAGAACAGCAGTTGTCACGGCATTAGAAACAATTATCAGAGAACTAAAAAATTACAGGCAGACTCCTAAAAATGGCTTGGCAATTTTCTGCGGAAATGTTTCTGAAAAGCCGGGAATTCAAGATATTCAAATTTGGGCAATAGAGCCTTTCAATCCTTTAAATGTCAGGCTTTACAGATGCGACAAAAGTTTTGTTCTTGAGCCATTAAAAGAAATGCTTGAAACGCAGGAAATTTACGGATTACTGGCAATTGACAGAAGAGAGGCGACTATTGGACTGTTAGAAGGGAAGCAAATTAAAGTTATAAGAACTCTAACGTCAGGTGTCCCGGGAAAGATCAGGGCCGGAGGCCAAAGCGCTGCCAGATATGAAAGGCTAATAGAAGGGTATGCAAAAGAATTTTTCAGAAGAGTTGCAGATTCAATGAAAGAGATTTTCTTTGAAATGCCAAAGCTTAAGGGTATTTTAATCGGCGGCCCAATTCCCACAAAAGAAGAATTCCTTGAAGAAGGCCAATTAGTCACAAAATTAAAAGAAAAAGTCATAGCTATTAAAGATATCGGCTATACAGACGAGCACGGCTTGAAATTATTAGTTGAAGCATCCCAAGAAGATTTGGCACATCAGGAGTTCATAAAAGAAAAAGAAATTATACAAAAATTTTTTGAAACTCTTGGAAAGCACAAGGAAAAAGCAGCCTATGGGCTTGAAAAAGTAAAGCTTGCCCTGGAAAGAGGGGCGGTTGACGCTTTATTGCTTTCAAAAGACCTTCCAAAAGAGCAAATCAAACTCCTTGAAAGCAAGGCCGAAAACATCGGCGCAAAAGTTTTCTTAATTTCCAAGGAAAATCAGGAAGGCATTCAATTCTATAATCTGACAAAGGGAGTCGGGGCTATTTTGAGGTTCCAGATTGAGTAACTGCCATTTGCGAAGAGCCAACTCAACCATTCAACCAAAAGATTTAAATAAAGTTATACCCCGTGTATACCATGAAAGATCAGCAAATTCCCATACCTGTTAAACTGACAAGACAAACAAGAGATGAAATTGACCATTTGGTTAATCTTGGCGTTTTTGCATCACGAAGCGAAGCTATCAAATTTGCAATAAGATTTATGCTTTTAGTAGAAAAAACAAGCCTGCCATTGTCAAAAAGGGCAGAAGAATATGCTTACGAGGAAATAAAGAGCAAATTTGAGAAGGTGAGGAATGTACATAGAGGCTGACATTTTATACTCTTACCTTAAACCAACTGACTGGCTTAAAGCATGTTCAGCAAAAATATTAAATAAATATAATAATTTAAAGACTTCAGCTATAACAATAACAGAAATAGAACTTGTTTCTAAGCGCGATTTTGGGGAGCAATTTTCAAATTCAGTTTTAGAAAGAGTAAAAGATATAAAAAATCTAAAATTTTTAGCTTTAGACATAAGTATTCTAAAAAAGGCAGTTGAATATAGAAAAAAATACGGGTTAAATATATTTGACTCTATTCATGCAGCATCAGCATTTAAAATAAAAAAAGAAATTATCAGTACTGACAACATTTATGACATAATAGAAGGGATGAAAAGAAAAGACCCCAGGCAGATTGAGTAATCAATCTGAAGACATCTTAGCAGATTAATTTATCACGAGACAATTTTGAAAAACTTTTATAATCTACCCCTCTCTCATAGCAACTTAAATATAAAAGCCAATTTTTCATAACAATAATCCATTTAAATCTCTTTTTTCATCATAAAAAATGGAAGCTCAGTTAACAAAAAAGAAAAAACAGGAGGACCTTATTCTTGACGCAAAAAAGTTTTTTGATGCGTATAAAAAAGATATAGGAAAATCAATAAGAGAAAAAAATGTTGTCAATCTTGATTTCAGTTCTCTTGAAGAATTTTCCCCGCCCCTCTCTGAAAATGTGATTGATTTCCCAGAGCAGACTATTGCAGTTTTAGAAACCGCGCTTGAAGAATCCGGACTTGTGAAAGCACCAAGAATTCGTTTTATGGAGCTTCCAAAAACATCTATCATTAAAATCCGGGAGATGCGGGCAAAAAACCTTGACCAATTATTGTGGATTGAAGGTATCGTCCGCCAAGCGTCAGATGTCAGGCCGCAAGTCGTAAATGCCAGATTTGAATGCCCAAATTGCGGCGCAATATTGTCAGTTTTGCAAATAGACAATAAATTCAGGGAGCCAGCAAGATGCACATGCTCATGGAAAAGCTCTTTTAAATTATTATCCAAAGAAATGGTTGACGCACAAAGATTAATTATTGAAGAATCTCCTGACTCTCTTGAAGGTGGAGAACAGCCAAGAAGAATAAATGTATTTCTAAAAGAAGACTTAGTTGATCCTAAAAAAGAAGAAAGAACAACTCCGGGAAGTAAGGTAAAAATTTTTGGCATTTTAAAAGAAGTTCCGGTTCCGTTAAAAACTGGCATTTCAACACGATTTGACATTGCTTTAGAAGCAAATAATATTATCCCATTAGAAGAAACTTTTGAAGATTTAAATATTTCAGAAGAAGAACTCGAGCAGATTCTTGAATTATCAGCTGACCAGAATATTTACAAAAGATTATCCAAAAGCATTGCTCCAAGTATATACGGTTTTGACCAAATCAAAGAAGCTGTTCTTTTGCAGTTATTTGGAGGTACTAAAAAAATAAAATCAGATGGCGGGAATAGTAGAGGGGACATTCACATCCTTTTAGTTGGAGACCCAGGAGTTGCAAAATCTGTAATGCTGAAATTTATTTCAACAATTGCTCCTAAAGGCAGATATGTCTCCGGAAAGGCAGCAACTGCGGCTGGCTTGACAGCAGCAGTTGTAAAAGATGAATTCTTAAGGGGTTGGGCTCTTGAAGCGGGCGCGATGGTTTTATCAAATAAAGGAGTGGTTTGTATAGATGAAATAGAAAAAATGAACGAACAAGACAGGAGCGCGATGCATGAAGGAATGGAGCAGCAATCTATTACTATCTCCAAAGCAAATATTCACGCCACATTAAGATCAGAAACAACTGTTCTTGCAGCAGGCAATCCAAAACTAGGCAGATTTGACCCATATACCCCAATCTCACAACAAATTGATATCTCTCCTCCCCTGTTAAGTAGATTTGATGTAATTTTTGTTATCAAAGATTTACCAAACAAAATCCAAGATGAAGCTATAGCCTCCCATGTTTTAGAAGAGCATAAGCAGGGAATAACAAGAGATATTATAGAACCCAAAATATTAAGAAAATACATCTCTTACGCAAAGCAAAAATTCAAGCCAAAATTAACAGATGAGGCAATAGAGGAAATAAAAAATTTCTATGTCCGCTTAAGAAACCAATTAATAAGCTCGGAATCATCAATAAAACCAATCCCAATAACAGCTAGGCAACTAGAGGGAATAATTAGACTTTCTGAAGATTATGCAAAACTTCATTTAAGAAATGAGGTAAAGAGAGAGGATGCAAAAAAAGCCATAGAGTTACTAAAAACCTCATTGACGCAAGTAGGCTATGATGAAGAAACAAAAACATTTGACATTGACAAAATTACAACTGGAATTACAGCATCTCAAAGAAGCAAGATTTACACAACTAGAGAAATAATATCTCAGCTTGAAACAAGATTAGGAAAATTAATCCCAATAGAAGAGATTGAAAAAGCAGTTTTAGGGAGGCTGACAAACAACGAACTTGAAGATTCATTAATAAAACTTGAAAAAGAAGGATTTATCTTCAGACCAAAAAGGGGGTTTATTCAAAGAATGTAAATTTAAAATCAAAAAATATGGAAAATCAATTCAAAAGACATATTGCATATAAATTTAGAATTGGCTCTCTTTTGTCAGGAAAGCCCATTATAGAAAATGAAAGGCTGAAATACTTAGAAATTGACAACAGACAGATATATAGAGCAAATATCATTGCAAACATTATTGATAAATATGTTCAAGAAGGAGAGAAAAAATTCGCTTCAATTACTTTAGATGACGCCTCTGGACAGATAAAAGTCAAAACATTTGGCGATGAAATAGAAAAGTTCTCCTCTTTGCAGCAAGGTGACACAATTCTTATTATAGGCCTTCTAAGAATATGGAACAACGAGCTTTACCTAACTCCTGAAATAATAAAAAAGAAAGAGCCTTCATTCCTCTTAATTAGAAAATTAGAAGTGGAAGCTGAACAGCCAAAAACTCATAATAAAGAGCAGCTCCTTGCATTAAAAGATAAAATTCTTGGGATGATAAAAGAGGAAGAAAAAAACGGGGGCATCGAAACTGAAAAAATAATTCTTGAACTAAAAGAATCTCCTCAAATCATTAATCAGGAAATTAAAAAAATGCTTGAAGATGGCGTTGCTTACGAGCCACGCCCTGGAAAATTGAGATGGTTGGGATAAAAAATGGACGAAAGGTATTTCAACACTTTAATGCCAAAAGTTAATCATAAATGGTCTGCAAAAGTTCTGGGAATGCAGGTAAATCAAAATGAAGGCCCTGATTTAATTAGTGAAAACAAATTAGTTGAAGTAAAATTTGGTTTAACTCCGGGCAATTGGACAATACTTGAGCATCAAATGAGCTATCAAAGTGAAAATCCAGACAAGCCGATATTTTGGCTCTTCGGTTTATATTCCTTAAATAGGCCAATTAAAAAAATAAGAACAGAATCTCCTGCACTCCTTGAGCAGATGGTAATAAAAAGAGAAGCTTATCTCGTTCAATGGGATTGGATGCATAAATTCTCAAAAAGCAAAGGCAAACATAATACCTATAGATATCCTGATTATTCCTTACTTCCCGAGATTACAGAAAAATATAATGTAGAAAAAGGAATCATTTGTATCACGCATAATGTTCAAACAGATTTATTTAAAATTAAAGGTACCCGATTTGGAGCAATTCCCTACAACGCCTTATAACATTTAATAACTATAAACCAAAGCTCCTTCGCTTCCGACATTTTTTCTGCAATATCTTCTTAAAGCGGAAAAATCTCTTTTTCTTAACAGCTCAATTGCCTTCCCGGATAATTTTTCATTCATTAAAATATCTCCAACTCCGTCCGTATAAGCTAAAACAATATCTCCGTCTTTTCTTTCCTGCATTCCTGTCCTGACATAAAACATTGCATTCTTTTCTCCAGATAAAACTCCATAAGATAATGGCTCATCAGGATTGTTCCTAAATTGCTCCCTTATTGTTCTCCTTGCTAATGGCTTTCTCCACCCTCCGCATCTTTTTATAATCTCTTCAAGTTCTGGCTTATGCGGGCTTTCGCAAGGGGTCATAAAAACAAAATCCCCATTTTTATAATCGGGCCTGAATATTGCAACACCGGAATCGCAAATGAATCCATAATGCACTTTATTTTTCAAATCATCAACAAATACAGCAGCAATGCAGCACGCATAATCTTTCATTAAATAATCAACTGTATCTTCTCTTATTTTAACAGCAGAATTATAATTCCCCACTCTTTGATTTGCATCTACAAAACTTTCATAAATGGATTCTTCACTCATTTCAGTTTCATCGCTAAATGTTTGCAAATTAATAACTAAACTTGCTACAGCAATTCTCGCAGCATCTCCGCTTTTGCTCGGCCTTTTATATTCCCGGCAAAATTTTAATCTTCCAGATAATGATGACATCCTCCGACACCCTAAAGGGTGCGGTTTCCTATAAGCGCTGCCTTCGC
>CAZJEV010000020.1:0-12871 GCA_964545215.1 Candidatus Woesearchaeota archaeon | reverse complement strand
TTAGCGGGGAGCAACGCACTCCAGCCTAAAGGCTGGAGATTTCTTCTCAATTAATTGTTATATAATATGATAAAAGAGGGTGTTAGAAAGACCTCTTATAATTCTAGTCTTTCTGTAAAATAGAGAACAAATAAAAGGGAGGAAAGAAAATGAACAAGAAAGCAATATTTATACCATCTTTAGCATATGCGTTAATAATAATTTTAATCATCTTATTGGTGGTCAGTTTTGTACCTGAAGTCAAATCGACACTCTTGGCTATTTTAGATAAATTTTCTCCTTAATTAAGAAGAATTCTATTTTTCTATAAATTATCTTAGTTTTAACTATTTTTTCTTTCTTTACAATAGTATTATTTCTTTCTCCTAGGAACATTCCAATATGGACTCTTACATTTTGGACAAACACGAGGCTTATTCTCATCTCTAGGAACCCAAGTATGAGAACATCTTTCACATTTGTATCCTTTTAGGGTCACTTGAGCCATTATTATAAGTATATTACTAATAGTATATAAATTTATCACTAAAAAATGTAGATGAAAGTTTATATAGTATATTATTAATAGTAATATATTATAGAGTAAGAATATGGGTTGCAAAGAGATATTTGGTTTTGGGTTTATAATAGGCTATTGCATATGGTTTTGGGCTAGCTCATCCTATGATTCACTTATCAGGAATTATAAAAACATTTAAAGATGAAAAGACTAAGAAGAACTATGGAAAAAGAGTTAATTGGGTTAAGCTTAAATAAAATTCACTGCATGGATGCCCTTGAAGGGTTAAAGCATGTACCCTCTGATAGCTGCCAGATTATAATCGCTGATCCTCCATATAATATAGGTAAAGATTTTGGTCTTAATAAAGATAATATGAATCTTCATGATTATTTTGAATGGTGTGATGAGTGGATTAACGAATGTATAAGAGTTATGAAACCAAACGGCACTATGTTTATTTATGGATTTAGCGAGATTTTAGCTTATGTTTTTGTTAGAATACCTATAAATAAAAAATGGCTAGTATGGCACTACACCAATAAGAATATGCCAACTAATAAATTCTGGCAAAGAAGTCATGAAAGTATAATTTGTTGCTGGAAAGAGAGGCCGGTCTTTAATTTAGATGATGTAAGAGAGCCTTATACGGATGGATTTCTTAATGGCTCTGCCGGAAAAATTAGGCCAGGCACTATCGGCAGATTAAGTAGAAATGGAAAAGAAACAACTTATAATGCACATGAAAAAGGAGCATTGCCTAGAGATGTCATTAAAATACCTGCTTTAGCTGGCGGTGCAGGTATGAATGAGAGAGTAGAACATCCTACACAAAAACCCTTAGCTTTATGTGATAAGTTAATTCTTTCAGCAAGGCAAAAAGAAGGTTTTGTTTTAGTCCCTTTTGCTGGTTCCGGTTCAGAGTGTGTTTCAGCTAAAAAGTTAGGTCTTGATTTTATAGGCTTTGAAATAAATAATGACTATATAAAAATAGCGGAAGAAAGATTAATTGAAACTCCAAAATAACTTACACTATAGAATCTATTTCTCGTTTTTGTAGCAAAAACTCTTCTTTAGTAAATATAACAAATCCATTAGGTAATCTTTCTAATTTTTTATCATTAATGAATCTTAGGTAAGGAGCTTTAAAATCTCCATTCTTTTTCTTTGGGTTCTTAAAATAATCTTCACTTGGAACATGGTAGAAAATATCCACAAATGCCCCAACAATCTTTTTAGTAGTTTTCTTCTCCCTTCTAACTTCCCTACTCATGCTTTCCTTTTTAACTTGGTAATTTATGATAGAATTCTTATATTTGACTTGAAAATCTACTCCTGCGTGATCTAATACCTCTGACATATTGACACTATCTTTTCCGAAAACAGATTCAGCTACATATCCTCCATGAATCTGAGTTATAAGACTTGCCCATGTCCTATAAATTCTTGCTGGCAATCCGAGATAAAAGCAATTTTCACACATCATTATCTTTTTCCTAAATTCTTCTAAGAGTTTTTTCTTCTCTTTCAAGTATCTTTTATAAAAATCATCAAAAGAAATAAATTTCTTTTCTTCCCAATAGACTTTATATAATAATTCTATTGCTTGAATGTTTCTTTGCAGGTCCATTTCTACAATCTTTATTGGACGATACTTTATTCTATATTCTGTTAATGGAACTTTTCTTAAAAAGTCCGTAAATTGCTGTAAATAATCACTCATCTTGTTTTCTACCTTATCTCTATTTGTCATGAAAATCCAACAAATAACTTCTATAAAAACCCTTTTACTAATCTTTATTTTATTAAGTCAAAATGCATGGCCTTTCTTTCTATCTTTTGATGATTTCATTAATTTATCATAATATCCGGGATATTCTTCCTTTATTCTCCTTAGTTTCATATCAATATATTCACCTTTGCACTTTTTCGAACAAAATAACAGAATTTTCTCATCTCTGAATTGCGGAGATAGCCAAATTCCAGAATCAAATTTCCCTTTGCAAGTCTTACATACTTCACTCATCTTTCGCCTCACTTACTTTCATTTTTGTATCTCCCACTCAATAACTCCTTTCTTTCTCTCTTTACAAATGGCATATTCAAGTTTAATCACTCTCAACATGTCTTTAATAAATCTCGTTTTGTTTTTAACATTGAATGATTGAACGGCCCCATAAAAAAATAATTGCCCTCTATATTTTTTATAATCGTCGCTTTTATTAATTCCCCCTTTGAAAATTTTGCGGGCAAGTCCAAAGTTTTTATTAAATATCTACGTTTATCCAAAAAATCTTTAATCGTATAGTCTCTATTATCTTCTGAAATTTCTAATATCTCAAAGAGAGACTCCTTATAATTTAGAAAGTTTTTTATCATTTTCTTTTCATCTTTACTAAAAAAGTCCATCGGGAAAGAATCTGCCATTTCCATTGCAGTTGCTTTGCTTGGAAATTCATACTTTAATAAGAACCAAGCGTGAAAAGCTAAGCGAAAATCAACCTTTCTTTTTATTACATTCATTGCATATTCGTGGTTATGAATAAATATCTCCCTGGATTTTTCCTCAATTCCTGGATAGAGATGATTAATCATGCCTCTAACCTTACCGATCATTTTTGCTTCTGGAGCTTTATTTATTTTCTTTTTATTCATGTTTATATATCTTTTAAAGAAAGTCTAAATGCTTTCTCTTTTTTGATTAAATCTGCTATTTCTTTATCTATCCATCCATTTATTATTGCAGAGCCCAATTTTAGATAATTAATAGAAGAAAATTTTTCATAGTATCCTCTTTCTTTAATTAAGTTTAATATTTGGGTTTTGTCTTCGGGATAAATTACTTTTTCATATTCTTTAATTGAACATTTTTTATATTTTCCAAATAAAACTTCAACACCTTTTTCTTTAGCAAGCTCAATAATTCTTTTCTTTAGCTCTTCTTCTTTTTGCTCTATTTCTTTCTTCTGGCTTTCAAGCCCAGCGTATTCATCTATTAAGCCATTATCATTGCTCATCTTTGTGTCTTGCCTTGACCTCTGGGCTGTTTTCTTTTGTCATAAAAGTCCTACAAACGACTTCTTTAAAAATTTTTGTCTTTTTAAAAAATATATACGGTGATGATTAAATTAGCCTTCCCGCAGCATTCAAGACCCTAGCATCAGGGGAGAGAATCTGGACATGGTCATCTCTGGAACGCAAGCCTCGGTAGAGTCGCTGGAGGAATTCTCTGTTAGCTCGGTCATTATAAACAGACCAGTAATATGCTTTATGGGTTTGATGGAGGATTTTCCAGAAGATGTCCTTGGGGTTTGGATTGGGGTATTTTGTAAATATGATTGAATTGCACATGTCTCCTGGGAAATCAACTCCTCTTGAACATCTAGTAGAAAAGAGAATGTCAATTTCTTTTTTTTTGAATTTCTGCACTTCCAGGCCAAGCTTGTCTTCTGCTTGCATTGCCCTAAAAGAGCTTCTTTCCGGCAAATTGAAGAGGGAATATTCTTCAATTTCCAGGGATGTTGGCAAGTCATCAAAGGCATTCACATGAACTAAAGTTGGTCGTTTTGCTTTTTTTATGCATTCTGATAGTGCTAAGAGATATTTTTTTCTATTTCCCGGAAGATTGAGGTATTTTTTTGAGCAGTCAAATTCAACTCCTAGCCTGAAAAGTTCAATTTCTCCGGGCATTTTTGTTTCGGCTTCTACAATCGCAAAATCTTTTACTCCGAAGACATTTTTTAAAACAACTGGGGAATGCAAGGTGCCAGACATAAGGATAAGGGCTTTTGTTTTACTGCAAATATCTGCAAATTTCTTTGCGACATTTGTTGTGACTAAATGGGCTCGTATATTTTCATCTTTTTTGCTGTATGCAATGAAAGTATCCTCAAATGTGTCTTCAAAATTTAGTGCTGCTTCCAAGGCTTCATTTGAGTAATTAGTTTCATTAAGAGAAATTTCCATTTTTAGGGAATTGCTTCTTAATAGAATTGCCAGGGCTTTTCCGGTAAATGTTCCTTTTAATGGAAAAGTGTCCTCTTCGTTGATCCCTAAAGATTTTTTATTTTTTATTTCTAAGCTTAATAACTCTTTTATTTTATCCAATGAATCCTGGTCGACTTGAGATTCCGGATAAATATAATTCAAAGATGAATAGAGATTTGTGAGGTCCAGGGTTTCCTGCTTTGAAAGAGCGTCAAGAAATGCATCGGCTTCATCTATTATATCAATGGAAGATTCTGGCTTTCTTCCAAGAGCAATTTCAATAAGATATTTTGCGGAGTTAAAGACTAAAATATCTGCGTTAATGTATGCCTGGAATTGGTCATAATACGAGCATCCGGGCTTCCTGTGATAGAAAATGTATTCTTTTCCTGAAACTCCGAGGTATTTTTTCTTTTTCGCGTCTGATAATTGATTTAAAATATAATCTGACGAATAAATCGGGCTCCAATGAGGATTTGACGGGGCGATTGAGATTCTTCTTAAAAGCTTTATCATAGGAGTTGTTTTATTTTTAATTAAGGGATTGTCATGGTAATATTGAATTAAAAGCTTTCTGTTTTTTTCCATTATAGCTATTGTATCTGGCAGGAAAGGGGCGGCGCATGAAATTCCTGGCTCGATTATTGAATCATGATTGTCTCTTCCAGTAATAATTGCAATTCTCATTTTTTTACCTTCTTTATTGAGGAGATATTTTTTATTTGAATAATCATTTTCATACTGCTTTTGAAGATTCTTTATCGGAACAACTATGGAAGATTTGCCAATCAGCCTGGCTAGATTTAAGGCAATGGAGGATTTTCCGGTTCCGCATCCTCCATGTATGAAGATGATTTTCTTGCCTTCTTCTATTAATCTTGATACTTCTTTTACTATATCCTCTTGAGATTTTCCATTAGAATATTTAATTGGGCCTAAAGGGCCTTCCCGGGAATAAAAGCTCCAGAATTTTGAATCCTTGGAAGTGTCATAGATTGTATTATCTTCTTTAAGAAAAAGAAGGTCTTTGGATGTTGATAGCTTGTTATTTCTTCCCTTGTAATTTATTTCTACTTGGCTTTCAAATTGAGGATTTATAAAATTATTATCAATTCCGATTAACTTTCCTTGCGAATCAAATTGCATCCTTGACATTAAAAGGGCTGGAAAAGGCGGTTTAAAATTATTTAGCTTGGATATTCCTTTGGCATTTTAAATGATGTTACGGCTTTTTTGTAAAGCTGGCTATTTTTAAAAATGTGGAAATAAGCAACTTTTTCTCCTAATGAATTCATTTCATCTAAGATAACATCATCAATTGTTTTTCCGTCTGGAACTTGGGCAGAGTTATGACATGAATATGGTATGTAAATCTCGCCATCAAATTCGCCCATTGAAGCTCTATAAGAATTGTCTCTTGGATAATGTGTTATGTTAAAAGCTAAGTGCCCTTTTCGGGGAAATCTCTTTTTATCTTCCCGAGACATGTGCTCAAGAAAAGCAAGCATGCCGGAGGATGAATGTTCTTCCATACTATTATATGCCTTGGAATTATATAAATAATTGGAATTAAAAAATATCGTTTTTGTCAAGCGGTTTATATGTGCTAATATAGATAACTGCGTTTAGTTTGGGAATATCATAAACGACAACTAAAAAATCCCTGTTTCCTAATTGGACACAGGCATTAAAAAGCATGTCTTCCTCTCTTGGAATATAATATTCGTTGGTAAGTTGAAAGGGATATTTAGGAATTAAATTTCGTTGATTAAATTTTTTAATTAATCCTTTGGAAACTGCCTGTATGCTGCCTATTGCTTTATTTTCAAATCTCTCCAGAAACTCACCGCTTAATAAACCTGCGAGATTATCTTTTGATTCATTTTTTAATAATTCGCTTGGCAAGGTTGCTAATTGCATTAATTACAGATATGTTTAAACATTATAAGCTTTATTGTTATAATGCAATACTTGAATTACAAAGATACAAAGAAAAGTATTTAATTAGTCAATTATATGAATAAAAATGCAAAATGCTGGCGGAAATGGCGATAGAGGGTTTGAGGAGAATTTTCAAGTAGATATTAATTCTTTAGATGATGAGCAGGTTTTAGAAGAAATGAAGATAGATGGAGAGATAGACCCTTATATTATTAAAGGATTAGAACATAAAGTATTAACGAGAGAGGAAGAAGCCGAAGTTGTAAGAAAGATTAAAACAGCATATAATTCATATGCCGAAGCAATAACGAAAATTGGTATCGCAGCGTTAATGATAGGAAAGATAGCAGACAAATGCATTCCTATAAGATATAAATTAGTTAAATATTTTAATGATGGCGAGAGAGTTATTAAAGAAGCTAAAGAGTCTACTCCGAAAATTTTTAAATCTATTGAATGGAATAGAGAATTAATCTCACAAACAGACAGAATTAATCATGAAACTATAAAATTAATTGAAAAAAATTCAAAAAAAGTACAAGATTTAATAATGCCTTGGAAGTCAAGAGTAAAAACTCTTGATAAACTTCTTGAAGGGGGTGAAGATTATGCGGGGCTTTTAACTTATGAAAAAATATTAAAAGATTTGAATGAGAAGGTAAAAAGCAAAGCAATGGGAAAGGCGCAATATCGCAAATTATGCCAGGATACTGCAATAGAATTAATTACTATTCCGAAAGAATTCATAAAATCAATGGAAGAAGCAAGAAAACAAAGGGAGATATATGGCAGAGAGGTTGAATATATGATAAATCATAACTTAAAATTGTCTGCTTTGGTGGCATATAGAAGAGCAAGAACTTTAGAAAGTGGAAGTTTTGATTTTAGAGATTTGTTTATAGAGGGATGCATTGGTGAAATGAGGGCTCTTGAGCTTTTTGACCCGAACAGAGGATATAGATTTTATACATATGCTGTATGGTGGATAAAACAATATATAGAAAGAGCAATTAAGGTTTCTAATTATACAATAAAGGTTCCTACTCATGCCCAAGAAAAAATATTTAAAATAAATAAAGCAATTAGACGAATACAGCAGGAAAAAGGCAGTTCTGAAATGCCGAGTGCTGATGAGATAGCAGATATTACAGGATTTGAAGAGACAAAAATAAAATTTCTTCTGGAAAGAAGCCAACAAACAACATCCTTAGATTATCAATTCGGCGATGATGAAGAGTTTACTTTGTCAAATCTTATTACAGATGAAAAGAATAGGTCTGCTTATGTGTATGCCAGCGATAATGAATTAAAGAAAATATTATATAAGGCTCTGGATACTTTAAATGAGAGAGAAAGAAAAGTGCTTGAATATAGATTTGGGTTGATTGATGGATGGGAATATACGCTTGAAGAAATAGGCTTAAAATATAAGGTTACAAGAGAGAGAGTAAGGCAGATAGAGGCAAAGGCGCTAAGAAAATTAAGGCATCCTGAAAGATTGAAAATAATTGGATTAGAACATGCTGATTTGGAGAGTTATAATTAATCTTGATGTTTTTGATATAATATTTTAATCAGAATAAGGATTATTTTGTAGAAAAACCTAAAATATCTTTTTCATTTATACCTTCATCCAGCCATAAAACTTTTAGTCTATAAGGTTTTCCTTTTAACAGCTCAAATTTAGGCTTATTCCTATAAATGTATCTAAAGGATTTCCCCTTATTTTTTCCTTGTCCTATGATATCTTCTCCGTAAACAGAATAAAGCTCCCCATTTGGAACAGAAAAAATTGTAATTGCCTTAATCCTGAAATCTTGTTTTTCGTCATATATTATGTTTATAAGATATGTTAGACAAATTTTCTCATTGACTTTTTCTTTATTATAAAAAGTTGGTAAATTTGAAGTAAATTTTTTCTTTGGAGATTTATAATTTGTCTGATTTTCACTTAATGGCACTTTTCCTTTATAATCTGACTGGTTATTTAATTTGGCTGTTTTAATATCTATATGAACGAAAGCTTTATGGGTTTCAAAAAACATATCTGCTCCTATTGGAGAGGAATTTGGTTTACCAAATTGGTTAAATAACCAGAAATAAATTCTTTCTGCGCCTCTTGCGAAATCAGAATTTCTTCTTTGTTTGTCTATTCTATTAAAAATTTTAATCCAATCCTCCTTAATTTTATCTTTTGAGCGCAAACCTTCCATCATTTTTTCTATATCTTGAGATAGATTAAAATAAATATGATCCAAATAATCTTTCTCTGTTAATTCTATATTAATCAAATTATATTTTCTCATTGAAATATTGAAATAATTATTATTTTATAAACTCATCTGTCCGTGTAATTTTCCGTTTATTATAACGCAGCCACAACGTTTTTTCATTATTTTCGCATATTCTTTATTTAATTCAATTAGAATAGATTTCCTTCCAAGTTCCTTTGCAGCTTTGCCTGTGGTTCCAGAACCTGCAAATGGATCTAAAACTATGCCATCTTTAGGACAAAATGCGCTTATTATTCTTTTAGGTAATTCTGTTGGAAAGATCGCAAAATGAGCATCTTTTATTTTTTCTAAGGGTATGCTCCAAAAATCTCCCGGATTCTTTCCTATTGGATGAGGAGCTACTGTTTGTAAAACATAATGTTGCTCAGTCATTATTTTATCATATTTTTCATTAAGATTTAATATTTCCTTTAATTTTATCCAATCTTCAGGTTTAGGCAATGAGCCGCCCCTATCTAATCTGAACCAATGTCCTGCTGTATCTTTATATCCAAAAATCTCGTCTAATTCTTTTACAGCCATATTCTTAGACTTTAATTTCTTTTTTAAGAAAGTTATAATCTCTTTTTTCAAATCTTCATCTATCTCATTTTTTCTTTGCAAAGACCAATATTCTCCATTAACTCTGTTTCTTGCTCCTGGTGAAGCTCCGAGATTTATTCTTTCGGTTTTTGCAAATTTACCACTATAAATATCTTTTCCATTTGGTTTATTAGAGAGATTAAGTTTTTCAAATTCTTCTACTGATAAAGTTTTTTTGCCATTTCCATTACCATTTCCATTTTTATGCTCTACTCTAATCTCATCTAAATTAACATAATAGCGAGGGGTATAAGCCTTTCCTGTATGCTTAACAAAAAAGAAAATCGGTTCCCAAGTATTGTTTAATCTATCATTTAAAGATGAGGGCATGTGATTTGGCTTATACCAAATAATAACATTTCTTAATACCCATCCTCTTTTTTGCATTTCAGTAGCCAATTTGAAAGGCACCATTTGTAAATCTTTATCAACATATTTATCTCCGATATTTAGGAAATAACAACCACTATCTTTCAAAACATCTTTTAAGCTATCGGCAACTTTTAGCATATTTTCTATATATTGTTCTGCTGTTTCTTCATTACCTATTTGGCCTTTCACTCCATAATCTCTCTGCCCCCAATATGGGGGGGAAGTAATTATCGTATCAACTTTAATATTTTTTTCTTTTAACTCTTTAAGTTTCTCAATTACGTTTCCTATTAATACTAAAGGTGTATTGTTTTCTGGTAATTCCGCTTTTTTCATTTTTTCATTAATTAAGTCTTCTTTTTGTATTTTTCCTATATGTTTTTCTGATGATTTTATTAGTTTGTTAAAATTACTTTCTTCAGATAATAAGGTATTGCTATCCATTTTTAGTCTCAACTAATTCTTGCTTTAATCTTTTTGAGCGCAATAATTGAGTTAATGTCTGAACAAAATCTCCGCATGCTTCTAATGGAATGAAAATGCTTCCTTTGGTCAGCCATTTATCATTATTTTTGATTTTTTGCTGGATAAGCAAAGATTTTCCATAGTCATTTTCAATTAAATCAAAATAAAAACGTTTTTTACCAAAATCAAAATATTGAAAATCAAGGTGATGATATCTGTGATTAGGATAATAAACTCTTGTACTGCCAAATTGTTTCATATAAATCTCATTCTCAAATAATAAAATTTGAAGATGTTTCTCAACAGCTTTTCTAGATATAGAAGTTTTTC
This sequence comes from Candidatus Woesearchaeota archaeon, assembly GCA_964545215.1. GTDB lineage: Archaea > Nanobdellota > Nanobdellia > Pacearchaeales > GW2011-AR1 > VGKP01. The sequence continues at coordinate 2,401 of CAZJEV010000020.1, read as the reverse complement.
CTTCAATTTCTTGTGTGCTTAAACCACGAGGATGCATTCTCAATAAAGAACTAATTTTTTCATGGGTTTCTGACTCGCGTTCAAACGGAGAAAAAGCGCCATCTTTTTTCATACCCCATAAACTAAATTCAAATATATAAATCTTTCCCTTGGTACTAAGCACTCGGTAGTGATGTGGCTTTGTGTGGATATTAACTTTTAATTCTCTTGAAATATGAAATCTTGTTTGATTAAATTAACAAATAAATATTCAGAAAAATGAGATAATGCCTACAGCTAAAGAGGATTATTAAGATATAATGTGATTATGATAATATTAATCTTCCTGTTCAACTCTTGGAGCAAGAACAAAAGAAAGAAGAACATTTCCTGTTGGGAAATCTAATCTCATGGGATGATTGTCAGAAAAAGAAATTGAAGCTCTTGATGAGATTTTTGCACCCTTTGCAAATTTATTTAAGTATTCCAAGGAAAATCTGGCAGCCGAGGCATCTGAATAAATTTCAACTTCGTTAGATGAGAATTCCGCTCTTGCTGAATTTAAGCCGGAGGCTTCAACAACAAAAGTATTTGGAGTTGCAATAAAAGTGCAGGCATCTGAAACTATAAGGCAGTCTTCAATTACTTCTGATAAAGCCTGGGAATCAATTTTAATGACTGATTTGAATTCCCATTTTGGCATTTCTTTTTCTTCTGCGTCAATATCTATTAAAGCAAGAGTAAAATCTCTTTTAATCCTGTCATGAATGCTTAGCTTGAGAAGGTTATCTTCTCTGGATAAAGTTAAAGAGCTTCCTAAACCACATCTTCTCAAAACTGATTTTAAATTTTCCAAATTAATGCCGAGAACTTCATCCCTTTCAAGATTAAATTGTGAGAATAAATCTGAAGGAATTCTAAAATAAACCATTGCAACATTAGCAGGGTCAATGGCTGTAAGTGACATTCCTTCCTTTGTCACTTTTATCCTGACTTCTACAACTAATTCAGAAATAATAGAAACTATATCTGATAAGAGCTTTGGGCTTTCTAATTTTAATAGCATTTCTATATTGAAATGCTGGGGCTTTTAAGGATTATGGTGATTTTTTGCGATGTTTGAAATGTCTGAAACAATAAATATTATATAATTGAAATTAATAGATAAAAAATGGAAGAAAGTAAAAAAGAGAATATAAATGAGCAGAAAGAGGAGATAAGTGAAAAGGAAAAAAGAATCCGCAAAATTACTAAACTTTATTATTCAAATCCTAAAGTTCAGGAGGCGCTTGTTAAGTTTGCACAGGACAGGGAAGTTGTCCCAAGATATTTTGAAGGTTTTGGGAAAAGGCCTGACAGCATTCAATATCCCAGCGACATAATCGGACTTGTAAATAAAGGAGCAACTTCTTTTCATGCTTCTGAGGAGTTATGGAATGATGTTTTTCAGTTAAATTCTGACATACCGCAGGAGCAAATGCATGAACTAAGAAAAAGCTGGGATTTGTTGATTGATATTGACTCTCCTTATTTTGACTTGTCAAAAATTGCAGCCAAATTAGTGATGAGAGCTCTAGAAAGATATGGGGTAAAGAATTATGGGCTGAAGTATAGCGGAAGCAAGGGGTTTCATATAATTGTATCTGGAAGAGCTTTCCCTAAAGAGTTTAACGGACGGGAAACGAGAAAAATGTTTCCTGAATGCCCAAAAGCAATTACAGAATTCTTATTTAATGAAATTGAGCCTGCTTTTATGAAAGAAGCCGGCAAGATAATGAATCTTGGAAGCAAGAATAAGGACTCTGGAAAATTAAGCATTTACTGCGCTCAATGCAACCGGGAGGCAAAAAAAGGAGATGTTGTGAAATTCTTTTGCCCTGTCTGCGGAATGCAGATAGAAAGAAAAGAGTATAAACCAAGCAAAAGAAGATTAAAATGCTTAAATGAAGGATGTGCGGGAGTTTTAGAAATTGAGGAAGAAGGAGAATATTATTTTTGCGAATATTGCAAAGATATTGAAAATAAAAAAATGCAGCTCAATTCTCTTAAAAATTCAGAATTTTTTGTAGAAAGAAGGGGGGAAGATGTCAAAGAGCATGTAAAATTTGATTTAGTCTTAGTTGCTCCGAGGCATTTGTTCAGGATGCCTTATTCTTTACATGAGAAAACTGCGCTTGCTTCTATTGTTTTAAAAAAAGAAGAAATAGATGGTTTTAATCCGAGAGATGCTAACCCTTTTAAGATAGAAATCAGGGATTTTATACCTAAAAATGAAGAAGGAGAGGCAAAAAGGCTTTTATTTGCTGCTCTTGAATGGAAAAAGAATAGAGAAGAAATTGAAGAAAAAATTGAGAAAAGAAAATATGAATATGATGATATTAAAATTGACTCCTCAAAGATAAAGGAAGATATGTTTCCTGTT
>CAZJEV010000019.1:0-13148 GCA_964545215.1 Candidatus Woesearchaeota archaeon | reverse complement strand
GCACCACGCGTCACTTAGAAGCCTTGCCCTTTAGGGCAAGGAGTATGTCACTTTATTGCTAATTTTCTGATTATAAAGTCCTGAAGAGCATCTGCTTGGAGATATTTATTTTTAACATCCTGAGGCAATAATGGAAACTGTAGAATCTTCTTTCTGCACATTAATGAACCGCAATTGCAATTCATTTCCCATTCTTTGTATTTTCCAAACTTGTCCCAAGTCCATTCTGTTGTTGAGTAGTCATAAGTTATTTCATCTCCGATATTGATATCTTTAATCGCAATCATAATTCCTTTTGCTCTAATGCCTGCGTTAGGGTCACATGAATGATTAAAATATATGTAGGGCTGTATCAAATCCAAGTATTGCCTTTCGGATATTTGCAAAGGGTCGCAAATTCTTTCTTCTCCTGAAGCGTATCTTCTTTTAAGCTTTTGAATAGAGATTATCTCTCCGTCCATTATACAGATAATTTCATTTTTTCTGATATTCTCAAGAGCAAAAATACCCTTTCCCTCAATTTCCGATTTTTTAATCACAAACTTCTTCATCTTTAAGATAAAAAATGAAGCTTTAAAAAGGTATTTTTTCTTGCATATATACATGAATAACAGGAGTCTTAAAAATGGAAAGCAAAAGCCAAGCAATTCAAAATCAGCAGTTACGCGCGCCGATTATTACGGTATGTGGTCATGTCGATCATGGCAAAACCAGCTTACTTGATAGGTTTAGGGGAAGCCAGGTCCAGGAAGGAGAAGCAGGAGGAATTACCCAGAAGATAAGCTTTACTAAATTCCCAAAGGAGCAGATAGGAAAAATGTGCCCCTTAATTAATGAATTCGGGGTTAGATTGGAAATCCCTGGTTTTCTTTTTATTGATACTCCGGGGCATGCGGCTTTTACAAATTTAAGAAAGAGAGGGGGAAGTTTGGCTGACTTAGCTATTTTAGTTGTCAGCATTAAAGAAGGAATTAAGCCGCAAACTGCCGAAGTTTTGCAAATCCTTAAAGCGAATAAAACTCCTTTTCTCGTTGCTTTAAATAAGATAGATACAATTTCAGGATGGAAGAATCTTGGCGACTTAAAAGAAAGCATTGAAGGCCAAGCAGTAAATGTAAAGCAGGAATTTGATGAGACCTTGCTGACTTTTCAGGGAGCCTTGAAAGAGCATGGTTTTGATTCTGAGTTATATTATGAAGTTAAAGATTTTACAAAGAAAATTGCAATAGTTCCTTGCTCTGCAAAAATAAAACAAGGAATTCCTGAATTGCTTTTTGTTTTATGCGGCCTTTCACAAAAATTTTTAAAAGATAGATTAAAAATCAAAAAAGAAGCAAAGGGAGTTGTTTTAGAAGTTAAGAAGGAAAAGGGAGTAGGATATGCAGAGGCAATAATTTATGACGGCTCTTTAGATGAGGGAGATGAACTTGTTGTTGCAAGTTTTGGAGAGCCTATCGTAACTAAAATTAGGGCGTTGCAGGAGGTTTTGCCTTTGTCAAATAAATATGTTTCAGCAAAAAAAGTTATTGCAGCAACTGGAGTCAGAATGCAGTTAACTGAAAAAGAAGGCATATTGCCAGGAATGCCGTTTGAAGAAATAAAAGAAAAAACACCAATTGAAAAAATAAAAGCTCAATTTAAGAAAGAAATTTCAAATGTATTAAATCTTAATAAAGAAGGAGTTATTATTAAGGCTGATTCTCTTGGAAGTTTAGAAGCTTTAATTACTTTGCTTAAACAGGAAAATATTAAAATCTTAAAAGCAGGAATTGGGCCGATAAATAAGGCAGATATTGTTTCTGCAAAGGCAAATTTAGATATTAATCCTTTAGATGCAATCGTCCTTGGATTTAATGTCGGAATTGAAAAAGAGTTTGAAATTGGAAATGTCAAAGTATTAACAAATGATGTTATTTATAAATTAATTGAAGAACTTTCTTTGTGGAGAAAGCAAAAGCAAGAGGAAATTGAAAAGGAAAAGCTGATGAAGCTTGCAACAATATGCAAGCTTGAGATATTGCCGAAATTTGTTTTTAGGAATTCAAATCCTGCTGTTTTTGGAGTTCGCGTGATTTCCGGCAGGGCAAGAATCGGAATTCCATTAATAGACAATTATGGAGAAGAGGCCGGCAGAATAAAGAGCCTGCAAAAAGAAAAATCAGGGGTTGAGGAAGCTAAGGAAGGAGAGGAATTAGCTATTGCAATTCCAGGAATTGTGTTTGATAGAGGGCTTAAGGATGTGAAATATCTTTATGCGGATATTTCTGTGAAGCAGTTCAAGGAATTTAAGAAAAATAAAGAGCTTTTGTCTGCGAATGAACTGAAGGTTTTAGATGAGATTGCTAAAATAAAGAGAATTAATGTCTAATTGGATTATAAGCAGTTGCTAAGCTATTAGTTGAATCTTCTGCCAGATTTTTTTTCTCTGCAATTCTATAATTTTTATAATTGTCTTTTATTGAATTTATTTCGTAAACTGCCGCAAAAGGAGACAATAAGATAATTGAAAGCATTCCTATATCTGCTATCTGCTTCATCCTTGATGTTATAGCCATGTATGTAAATTGCTTTTGAAGCCAATTTTCTTCCTGCTCTGCTGTAAATTCTAATGATCTTCTTAAATATTCATTATTATCTTCCATATCATGTTTTGCAGAAATAGTTATTTAAATGTTTTTGGTTTTCGGGCTTTGTTAAATAAATATCGGTTTTAGCCAGCTTTTTAACAGAAAATCTGAGCTATCATTTCCCTTGTAAATAATTCTTTAGATTTATCTGTTTGTTTAATTTATCTGCATTCTTGTTTATTAAAATCATAATTTGTTTTATCAAGTTCTTATGGATCTACGCCTAAAAAATGAAAACATAAAAAACATAGATTTATAAACTCCTTTTCTAAATAATTATATAGACAGGTAGGTAAAGTTTGAATGAGTAAGAAATTGTATGTTGGAAATCTTCCTTTTTCTGTTAATTCAGAAAAATTAAAAGAGCTTTTCGCATCTTATGGACATATTGAAGAAGCCCAAGTAATAAGCTTTAAAGATACGGGCAAATCAAAGGGCTTTGGATTTGTTACTATTCAGAGTGATGTTGAAGCAGACAAAGCTATTCAAGAAATGAATGACAAGGAAATTGAAGGAAGAAAAATAAAAGTGAACGAAGCCACTCCATTTGACCCTAATAAACCAAGGGAGAGAAGAAGTTTTAAAAATTCAGGATTTAGAAAATTTTCAGGAAGAAGTTTTAATAGAAATAAAAGATTTAATGGAAATGAAGAAAGCCGAGAAAATTCAGGTGATTCAGAAGATTTTTAATTTATTTAAATAAAAATTAAAAAACTTTATAAATTAACTTTTCTATTTTTATATTATGAAAAGATCATCAAGACGCTGGAAGAAAAAAAGACAGATGCGCTGGAAATGGCAGAGGAAAAGATTGAGAAAAGAAAAGCGCAAAAGAAGATTGCATAGGGAAAGATCAGCTTAATTTAGCGTATTATTGATAATCTTTCTAACTTCTTCAGAGACAGGCAGTAAGTTTACATTGCTCTTGTTAGCTAAAATATACTTGTCATGTTCAGTCATGACAATTTCTGATATTATTTCTACATTCACCAAAAAATTATCCTCGGCAAGGCGATTTTTAGCCACAACAATCTTTATAAAAAGCTCTAATTAGAAATGGCTATGAGTCAAAGCGAGATATGGACAGAAAAATACCGTCCTGGAAAATTTGAAGAGGTTGTAGGGCAGCAGGAGATTATTAAAAGAGTTAAGTCACTTGTCCAAGCATTAAACATTCCGCACCTTTTGTTTGCAGGCCCTGCAGGAACAGGAAAATCGACTCTTGCATTAATTATCGTTAAGCAATTATTTAGGGAAGCATGGAGAGAAAATTACCTTGAGTTGAACGCGAGCGATGAAAGAGGCATTGATGTCGTAAGGCAGAAGGTAAAAGACTTCGCAAGAACAAAAGCATTGGAAAATGTTCCTTTCAAAGTCATATTCTTAGATGAAGCAGACGCATTGACAAAAGAAGCCCAGCAGGCCCTCAGAAGAACAATGGAAAATTTTACTAACACATGCAGATTTATTATGTCATGCAATTACTCATCTTCTATTATAGATCCCATACAATCACGATGTGTAGTATTCCGTTTCAAGCTTTTAGAAAAAAAAGATATTTCAGAGGTGATAAAGAGAATTGCAGAAAAAGAAAAACTGAAAATAACAGACGATGCTTTAGAGGTCCTATATGAAGCAAGCGAGGGAGATTGCAGGCGGGCAATTAACTTATTGCAGGCAACGGCTTCTATAGCTTTAGACATTAATGCAGAGATGATTAATATCATTGCTTCATCCGCCAAGCCATCAGGAATAAAAGTTGTTCTGGACTATGCTCTTGCAGGCGACTTTGTAAATGCGCGCGATAAATTGTTGGAAATTATGCTAAAAGAAAGCATTTCCGGGCAGGATATTATAAAAGCAATCCAGAAGGAAGTCGGGAATCTCCAAATTGAGCCTGAAATTAAAGTTAGATTGACGGAAAAAACCGGAGAAGCTGAATTCAGAATGACAGAAGGAAGCGATGAATTCGTTCAATTACAGGCGCTTTTAGCTTCATTTGTCCTTGCAGGGGAGGGGAAAGCGACTTAGGAGCTTAAAATGAAAGCATTTATTAATGAGTCAGATGATATAACCTGCAGATTGAGAGAAAGTGAGTTAGAATATCTTTCGCAAATAAAAGATGATTTTTTCTCTAATTGCCTAATGACTAATTTACAAAATAGCAAGAGCAGGTTTTATCTCGGTTATTCAAGCGATATTATATTTAATCATATTACTCCTACAAACAATGTTCAAGTTCAACTGCCAGTGCATTTAGGAGACCCGTATTTAGTTAATTTAAAAGATGAAGCATATAAATCATTGAAAAAGGATAAGGAATTATCACTAAGATATCCAGGAGGAGCTAAGTTGTTTATATTTGTAAAAAATGATTAATTAAAAAATCATTTTTTCTTATATTGTTTTTTTATTTTATCATATGCTATGCATCCCAAACTGCTTAAAGTTACAACCGAAGATAATCCGACAGCTATTAAATTAAAGGCTTTTGTATTAGCCTTCTTTCTTGATTTTTGAAATTTAATAACTTCAGCACTATTTGATATCTTTTCTAATTCACTTTTATACGCATTAATTAAAATGCTTGAAGATATAGAAAATGATTGCTTGCTTTCATGAAAATAAGCAGGAGATTTAAAATTATCAAAGTTTTTTACATAATTCTCTAATCCTTTTAATCTTTTTATATCATTTAACAAATTCTCACGCTGTTGTAAAGCAGGACGCACAGCGCTTGGGACATGAAAATTATTATAAATTGCATATCCAGTTCCCCCACCAGTTAAAATTCCTCCTAACATTGCTCCATAAATATATCTCATAAAAATTTTATCAGCTCTTTCTTCCGCCATTTTTTCATCAGTCCTTTCTAAAAAACTTCCTCTTATCATCGTCATGTAGAAAAAGACCAGTATGTCTTTATAATTATTATTGTTAAATAATACAATAATACTTAAAATGTATATAAAAATTATATTAATATAACCTGAAGATGATAAACCCATACATCAATTTTGCAGAGAAATACAGAATTCAACATTATAAAGATATTCTTGGCCAGGAAAAAGCTGTTCAGGATATCAAGACTTTTTTAAAGGAATTCCCAAAAAAGAAGGCCCTGATTTTATACGGCCCTGCTGGAACAGGAAAAACATCCCTTGTATTGGCGGCGGTAAAGGAAAATGATTTGGATGTTTTAGAGTTAAACTCCTCGGATTTACGCAATAGAGCAAAGTTAGAAGAAGTTTTAAGGCCTGCAACTATCCAAAAAAGCCTTTTCAAAAAAGGCAGATTATTATTAGTTGATGAAGTTGATGGAGTTACAGGCACAGATATAGGAGGCATTCCTGAATTAATAAGGATAATTGAAATAACAAAATATCCTATTATAATGACTTGCAATGACGTCTGGCAATCAAAGCTTTCGCAATTAAGGCAGAAATGTAAATTAATTGAGATGAAATCCCTGCCAATTTCATTAATTTCCGATTTATTAAAAAAAACAGCCGAAAAAGAGGGAATAAAAAAAGATTTTTCTTTTTTAAATAAAATTGCAATAAGATCGCGGGGCGATATCAGAGCAGCCTTAAATGATTTGCAGGCTTATGCGCAAGGAGACGATATTATAGTAGACACAAAAGAATTAAGAGATGTTGAAGAGAGCATTTTTATTATTTTAAAAAAATTATTCAAAGAAAGAGAGCCATTCCTTGACTTATTTAATAGCACAAAAATGTCTCTTGATGAAATTCTTTTATGGCTGGAAGAAAATATTCCAAAAGAATACAGAAATGAAACTCTTGCAAAGGCATATTATGCTCTGGGAAAAGCAGATGTATTCCGAGGCAGGATTTATAAAAACCAGTCCTGGCGCTTCTTGATTTACCAAAATATTTTCCAAAGCGCGGGAATTTCATTTGCAAAAAAATCTCCATCTCCAGGAAGCTTTACAAAATATGGGCCTCCAAAAAGAATACTTAAAATCTGGCTTAATAACCAGAAAATGGAAAAGAAAAAAACTATAGCAAAAAAATACGCAAAAATGGTGCACTGCTCCACTAAAAGGGCGATGAGGGATTTTGCTCTTGTAAAATTAATAACAAAAAATGCTTTAATACAGAAACAGCTTAAACTTTCCGAGGATGAAATTGATTTTCTGAATAAATAAAATGAATATAGGGTAATCTTCTATTTCATGGAAGAAAAAGATGAAAAATATTATGTGAGAAACTATGATTATCCTTCTGTTACAAAAGGTGCAATAATTGCTAAAAAATAAGAAAAGAATGCAGCTCTCTCATGAAAGAAGAAAGAGATGACTTATTTGGACAAGGAATGATAATTATTCTCCAAGAAAACTATTTCTTCATAGATTTTTCATAAAACTCATTCACCTTTGTCCAATTTATGATATTCCAAAAAGCATTTACATAATCAGCTCTTTTGTTTTGATATTTCAAATAATAAGCATGTTCCCAGACATCCAATCCTAAAATAGGAATTTTTCCAACCAATAAAGGATTATCCTGATTTTGCATATTTGTAATTTCCAGCTTTCCTTTATCATTCAAGCTAAGCCACGCCCACCCCGAGCCAAAAACCCGTGTTGCAGAATTGCTAAACTCTTCCTTAAATTTTTCAAAGTTTCCAAATTCCTTTTCAATTGCTTCTGCTATTTTGCCCCCGCATTTAACATCTTTTTTTAATAATTGCCAAAATAAGCTGTGATTAACATGGCCTCCTCCATGATTTCTTACAGCAATCCTGATGTCTTCGGGAATTTTTGTAATATCTTTTAAAAGCTCTTCAACATCATCTTTTATTTCAGGATGCTTTTCTAAGGCTTCATTTAATTTATCAATATAAGCCTGATGATGCTTTGTATGATGGATTTCCATTGTTTTTGCGTCTATAAATGGCTCTAAAGCATCATAATTATATTCTAATTTAGGCAATTCATATTTCATTTTGAGAATAATTATTTTAAGATTTATTAAATTATAAATGTTTGTATTGTGCATTTTGCAAAAAGTTTTATCATGTATTGTATAATATATTTTCCAAAAAGTAATAGTTAAATAGTCAAAATTTGTTTTTTATATATGGCGAGACCAAGGAAGAGATTAATAGATTATTTGCTTTCTAATGGAGCTAAAGGAATAAAGGGAAGATTCTTTAAAGACTCAATAAAAAATCTCTTTTACAGGGTTGATAATATTGACAATGAAATCGTCTATGCCACAACAAAAGCATTATTAATAACAAATTATCCCTTGGAGAGTCAGATATTTACAGTGATATAGCTAATATTTATATGATTTTGAAGTGAGCTCTAAAGAAATTAAGCTTCATCAAAGAGGTTGTCCAATTCATATCACATGGACTAATCCAGTAAGAATGACATTTAATCCAGCTAAAAGGAAATTACCATAAAATTAAAACTCAACTTCTTCAATCTCTTTATCCTCATCACTTTTTCCTTTTATGGCTTTGGCATTTTCAGGCTTGCCTTCCGATGATTTTTCAGAGGAAGAAACAACCTCCAGCTTGCCGAATTTTCCTGAAGTCAGCTGTTTTTCTCCGTTAAATTCAGAGACATAGCCATTTGTAATTTTTATTAAATCGCCTACATTAACTTTATCAATATCATCATTCCATAATGTCAGCTTTATTTCCCCAGAATCATCTTCTACTATTGCATTTGCAACTTTTAATTCTCTGCCGTATTTATTTATAATTCTTGGTTCTGTTTTGCTCTTGACTTTGCATTCAACATCAACTTTTCCCTGCCCTGCTTTTAATTCTGATAATTTCACTTTTGCCTCCAAGCAAACCCTTGCTTTGCTGAAAGATTTTTTAAATCTTCTTTCATTTTGCTAATTCCTCTTCTATTATTTTCTTAAATGCTGAATATGGCTGCGCTCCTACTAATTCCCGTCCATTAATGAAAAATGCCGGAGTTCCGCTTATTCCCAATTGCCCCCCATAGCTCTGCTCACCCTTTACACTTTGGGCATATTTCTCAGTACTCATACACTCATTAAACTTTTCTGTATTTAATCCAATCTCTTTAGCCCACTTCCTGTAATTATCTTCTCCCAAATTTTGCTGGTTTTCAAACAATTTATCATGCATTTCCCAGTATTTGCCCTGCTCGCCCGCGCATCTTGCAGATTCTGCTGCTTTCTGCGCATTTGGATGGAATGAGAGAGGAAAATCCTTGTAAACTAACCTTGCTTTTCCTGTGTCTATATAATTCTTTTTCAATTCAGGAAGAGTATCTGCAAAAAACCTTCCGCAGAATGGACATTCATAATCAGAAAATTCTATTATGACTACTTTAGCATTTGTATTTCCTTTGACCGGGCTGTTGCCAATTTCAACTTCTATTCTATCTTTTGATTTATCTCCCGCGGCATTTGCAATATCTCCAGACAATGGAATTGACTCAGAAATAAGGTATTTTCCATCTAAAGTTGTATAAGCTGAAAATTCCTGGCCTGCATATTCAACATTTACTTTGTATAAAGCTCCTTCTCTCTCGCTTGAAACAACTTTCGCCTGCCCACTACCTTGGGCATTTATAAAATCAATTAAATTGCCTGCTGCCTTTTCCTCACTCACAACATATCCACCGATATTCTGAGGAGATTTTCCTGCAAAGAATAAAGTAAAAATCAGAGCTAAACCAAGAACAATCGTAGAAAATATCCATGGGTTATCTCTCAATTTGCCCGCGTATTTTCCTACAGGAATTTCAATCATGTCAGAATTCTTGCCTTTTTTTTCATTCATTACTCTTCTCAAGAAACTTAGTTTAAAAACCTTTTTACTCTCTCTTTTGGATTTTATACATTCATGAACAACAACATTTAATAAATCATTATTTCTTGAATTTTAATAAAAAGATGGCGTATGATATTATAGTTGGCAGGGATTCAGCAGACAAAGAAAAATTTCAGGATAAAGGCTTGGTTTATTTAGGAAAGGGCTATGTGAAAATGGGGCAATATACGTCCTTGTCAAACAAAATATGGATGGATATTGCAAGAAGCCATGTAATTTTAATAGCCGGCAAAAGGGGTTCTGGCAAGAGTTACTCAATATCTGTTATTGCGGAGGAATTATCCAATCTTCCAAGCGAAAATGCGAAAAACATTGCATCCTTAATTTTTGATACAATGGGGATTTTCTGGACAATGAAATACAAAAATGAAAAAGATGCTCTTTTGTTGAAAGCATGGGATTTGGAACCAAAAAATCTCCCAATAAAAGTTTTCATTCCTTTTGGTAAAGTCAAAGAATATGAATATCGCAACATACCTTTTGATTTTACATTCTCATTAAAAGCGTCTGAATTAGAAGCAGAGGACTGGCTCTCACTCTTTAATCTTGAATTCTTCTCTCTTCAGGGAGTATTAATTTCTAAAGTTATTTCTTATCTGAAGGAGAACTTTTCTTCATATAACATTAATGACATTCAGAAAACTATTGAGCAGGATGAAAAATCAATTCAAGAAAATAAAAATGCAGTTTCAGCTCTTTTCAAGGCGGCAGAAAGCTGGGGGATTTTCTCTAAGACAAGAGAAGGGACAGAAGTTAAAGATTTATTGACTCCCGGGACTACAACAATTCTTGATGTCTCTGTTTATAGCTCAATATCAGTTTTTAATGTCAGGGCTCTGGCAATAAGCCTGATATCCAGAAAGATTTTCAAATCCCGCCTTGATGCAAGAAAAAAAGAAGAATTAGAAGCTATCCGGCATGGTCAAGATTACTTGTCATATTCTGGAAGAAAAGAAGAGCCATTAGTCTGGCTTTTTATTGATGAAGTTCATGAATTCTTGTCAAAGGATGAAAAAACACCTGCAACTAATGCTCTAATCCAGCTTTTAAGAGAAGGCAGACAACCAGGCATTTCTTTAGTTTTAGCAACTCAGCAACCGGGGCAGATACATAAAGATGTAATGACTCAATCTGATATTGTTATAGCGCACAGAGTTACAGCCAAGCCAGACATAGAAGCATTAAATGAAATAATGCAAACTTACCTTTTAGAAAATATAAAGCAACAGATGGACTACCTGCCCTCATTAAAAGGCTCTGCAATAATCTTAGATGATAATTCAGAGCGCATTTATTCAATGCGTGTAAGGCCGAAATTCACCTGGCATGGCGGAGAAGCTCCTGCTTCAATTAAAGCAGAAATCAAATTATAAATATACCAGCTGTTTCTATGAGAGAAATAAAACTTTATGATAAATATCCAAATTACTATACAAGAATTAATTCAAAACCTTAAAATCAGCTCTATACCTGTATTTCTTCATCCCAATATCCCCTGCCTTCTTCACCTTTAAAATTCTAATTCTTTTCCCTGCCTTCCCAGCTTCCTCATTAATCAGTTCTTTTAGCTTCCCGGACTCACTTTCAAGATAAAATCCATAATAATGCATAATTCCATTTTTCTTTATTTTCTTAAACGCAATATCCAGAAAAGAATCCTTCAAGTTTGGTCTCGGCATTACAATCCTATCAAACTTTTCTTTTGCTTTTGGCACAATTTTTCTGACATCTCCCCGGATAATTTCAACTTTATCCTGCAATTTATTCCTCTTAATATTTTGCAAGGCATATTTATTGCATTCCTTAGACAATTCAATTCCGAGGATTTTTTTAGCCCTTGAATGCTTTGCAATTACAACTGGATATGGGGCAACTCCAGAAAACATTACTAGCACATTTTCTCCGCTTTTAACTTTTTTAGCAATCTCAAGTCTTTCGCCAGAAAGACGAGGAGAAAAATAGCATGCATCAACATTTAATCTAAAGACACAGGCATTTTCCTTATAAAGCGCTTCTCTACTATCCAAGCCTGCAATATATTTCGTCTTTAATTTCCTTAATCTGCCCTTAAACTTCCCGGATTTTTCCAAAATAGTTGTTAAGCTCTTATTTTCTTTTAATAATCCGCCGCCTAATCTTTTTTTATCAGATAATTTAGATTCTCTATCAAATTTGACAATTGCAATATTTCCAATAATATCCAAACCTTTCATTTTCTTTTTAATCAAAAGCAATTTAAAACACTTTGCAAACCTTAGAACTCATTATTTGTTTAATATCATTTCATAAATATATCGTAAATAATCTTAAGAGTTAAATTTTTGTCTTTAAATCAGCCAGCTTGCAAAGTAAAGAGATACTGCGATTATTAAAGCTATAAAATAAGCTCCTTTATGCCATGCAATTACTTTTGCGCCGTCAAATGGCATTACAGGAATCATGTTAAATGCAGCCAATAATGAGTTTATTGACAAGCCATATTGAAAGAAATAACTTAAAATATCTTCTCTTATTCCGTAAATTAATATTAATATCAGGAATGCTATTGCTAAAACAATGTTCGTTAATGGACCTGCAACTGATATTTTTCCATTTTTTTCTTTATTAACAAGCCCGGAAATAAAAACCGCTCCCGGAGCAGCCAGGATAAATCCAAATAAAGAAAAAAATAAAGCAAGCCATAGCATAGGATAAAAAGCCCTGAATTCAGCTTTTAAATGATATTTTTGCGCTACATATTTATGCATTGATTCATGCAATAAAAATCCAATTCCAGCTGTAAAAAAGGCAATAAAAAACGCAGCAATTAATCCAGACTGCAAGGAAAATATGCTTTTATACCCTCCGGAAAGCAAAATTGCAAAAGCTAAAGAAATCATAAAGCCGGCAATTGTCAAATCTTTTATCTCTTTATGAGAGAATCTCATTTTTTTTATTCAACAATTAATTTTCCAGAACCCATACCCATTGAGCAGGAAAAGGCAAAAATTCCTTTTTTAGTTGGCGTAAATATAATTTTTTCATCTGGCGTTCTTGCATATTTTGAAATTCCTAATTCCCTTGAAGTAAAGGAGCGCAGGCATCCTTTAACGCTTCCATCTAAAGTTAATTCAACAGGCTTTCCTGCTTTTACCTTAATTGTTTGAGGATAATAATTCAGCTCTTTCATGCTTAAAGTAACTTTCTGCAATTCTCCTTTTTGAATATTTACAGCTTCTCCTGTTACAGATGCAGAGCCCGGACTTATAGAAGAAAAAACAAAACTTCCAGCTCCTAAAAGCATTATTACAATCAAAAAAATTGCAGTTGTATTTTTCATTTTTATTTATAAACCTCTTGCTTTATTAAACTTTTCTAAAGTTTATTTTCATGTTATTTTAAGGTATTTTTATTTCTTGTCATGTAAATAAGGCGCTCCTTGGCCCATAAATCATAAGCCATGTTGTTGCGCTTATCAGTATAAAAGTTATAACTATAGTGAAAAAATGGTCTTCTTTTCTCTGCCTTTCAGTTTCTTTTGTTTCAAGATAAATCATATAATTCAATCCAATCAATATAATTGAGGTTACAAAAAAAGAAATTGCAACTGCTGCCTTTAAATTGTCATTAAACATCATTAAGGCAGTCATTGCACCCATTAAAGCGCCCATAAATCCAGCCATAATTCCCTCC
>CAZJEV010000018.1:0-13289 GCA_964545215.1 Candidatus Woesearchaeota archaeon | reverse complement strand
ATTAGAGTGATTAATTCTATAGATTTCTATTCAGAAATCTATTTGGGATGTAGCCATTTGCAAGCAAATCTTTATAAAACCAATCTCCTATTAATAAAAATGGATAAAAAAGGGGATAATAGTTTTGGCGTAGCGTCTGTAATTTTAGGAATATTAAGCGTAGCTCTTTTTCCTTTAATGGTTCTCGGAGCCTTATTCGGAGTTATTGGATTAATATTTGGAATTGTTCAGCACAAAGCATCAAAGAATAAATGGTCTTTATGGGGAATAATCTTATCTGTTCTTGGAATAATACTCTCATTGCTTTTTCTTATTGCTTTCATTTCCCTAATCCAAGATTTCCGAGAGATTTTTCAGCAATGTCTAGCAAATCCAAGCCTTCCAAGATGTGAAGCTTTTGTTAATATTAATACTAATCCATCAGCAAAATGATTATACAAAATAAAAAAGGAGCAATTGAACTTTCTATAGGCACGATTGTCATTGTTGTCCTAGCAATGTCAATGCTTATTCTCGGCCTTGTTCTGATAAAAGATATTTTCGCAGGCACTAAATATAATGTTGACCAATTGAATAAAAATGTAGAAGCTGAAATTAATAAACTATTCAATGAAAAAGGCGGTAAGATATTTATTTATCTTCCAAAGAGCGAAGTTGAAGTGAAAAAAGGGACTAGCTTTGGTGTTGCCTTTGCAGTCAAAAATACCGCTCAAGGTGAATCTCAGGCAGGCAAATTTACATATGAAGCAAAATCCTCTGATGTCCAAAAAGGATGCCAATTAACTTTGCAGCAGGCAGACAGCTATTTAATTTTAGGAAGCAAGGGCTCTTTTGATCTTCTTCCAGGAGCAGACCCGCATCAAGAGATAATCAAAATTCAAACTCCAGAATCAGCTCCTCTTTGCGAAATAAAATATAATCTTGCCGTCACAAAAGACAACCAGCCTTATGAGACTTCATTCTTTATTCTTAAAATAACTGGGTAAACATAAGGCTAGAAAAGATTATATATAAAAGTTCTCTAATTTATAAATGGAGTTAATGGTGAGTAATAAGACTGAAGAGAAGGTTTTTAGTGTTTCTGAATACATCACTTTTTTAAATAGTATCTTAAAACATCATTCTGTAATGATTAGAGGAGAGGTTGGGGAAAAACTTTATAATTATCCCAAATACACTTTTTTTAATCTTTTAGAAAAAGAAACAATTTTGCGTTGTTTTGCTCTTCAAGAAGTAATAGAAAAAGTGGGCGTAGAACTTGAGGGAGGGATGGAAATAATAATAGTAGGACACTCAAAAATTTACGAAAAAACAGGAGAATTAAAATTCCATATCGAAAAAATCGAATTAATTGGGGAAGGCATCTTAAAAAAACAGTTTGAAGTCCTAAAAAAAAGGTTATCTGCTTCTGGTTATTTTGATGCTAAACACAAAAAGTTAATTCCAAGATTTCCAGAAAAAATTGGATTGATTACATCTACATATGGAAAAGGGGCCAAAAAAGACTTCTTAACTAATTTAGGAGACTTAGGCTTTCAGATTTCCTTCTATGATTCAAAAGTTGAAGGAATTTCCGCTATAAGTGAGATAATTGAGGCAATTACATGGTTTAATAAAAATCTTCCAGATATTGAAGTTATAGTTCTGACAAGGGGCGGCGGTAATTGGGAAAGTTTGAGGCCATTTAATTCAGAAGAAATAGTAAAAACAATCTTCGCTTCCAAGATCCCAATAGTCACTGGTATTGGGCATGAAAATGATGATACTTTAGCGGACTACGCTGCTGATTTGCGAGCTTCTACACCTACTCATGCTGCTGAAGTTTTGACAAAAGAATGGGAAAAGGCCGATTTCTTTATTAGTGAAGCAGGAAAAACTATTTCATCTTTGCTTAATAAAAATTTCCGCAATGCCAAAGAAAGAATTAATTATTTTAAAGATAATTTTGCTTCAAAAATAAAAAGAGATATTGATTTACAACATAGAAATCTAACCAATATGATGAAAAATTTGGATAGCTCTTTTCAAAATTATTTTAGGAAATTTGAAGTTCTACAAAGAGAATTTATAAAGAACATTTCTTTCATTAAGAAAGTTTTAGATATGAAAAAAGAAAAAACTAAAAATTTGTTAGATTTTCTTACATCAAATAATAAGAAATGGTTAAAAAGTCAGAAGACTATTTTAAAGCATCAAGAGGAAAAGTTAGCCATATCTAGCCCTCAACTTAAATTAAAACAAGGATATTCTATTACATCAAACAGAGAGGGCAAAATAATAAAAGAAGTTGATAAATTAGATATTTCTCAAGATATAATAACAAAATTTTATAAAGGTAATATTCTATCCAAAATTAGAGAGATTAAAAGATGACAGAAGAAACATTCAACTTTACTAAAGCATATAATGAAGTAGAAGAGATTAATGAGTGGTTTCAAAAAGAGGATACGGATTTAGAGGAGGCCCTCCAGAAATACGAACGTGGAATGAATCTTATTCAAAAATGCAGAGATAGATTAAAGAAGGCAGAGAATAAATTTGAAGAAATAAAGAAAAAATATACTTCAAATTAAAAACATAAGCAATCTTTATATATCTCTTAATCTCTTATAATTTAGAGAGGTGAAAATGTCTAACAAAGTTGAATGGTATCTTGATTTTGTAAATCAAGAATACAAGCCGAGCAAAACAGACATAGAAGTTCTATTTTATTTTGAGCCCGCTAAAGGAATCTCAGTAAAAGAGGTAATAGGAAGAATTGCATCTGAATCTTCAACTGGCACATGGACAACTTTATTTAAACTGCCAGAAAGAATGAAAAATCTCAAGGCAAGAGCTTTTGAAGTAAAGGAAAATTATGTAAAAGTTGCTTACCCTCTTGAGCTATGGGAGCCCGGCAATGCAGCCCAATTGCTTTCCGGAATCGCGGGAAACATTTTCGGAATGAAAGCATTAAATAATTTAAGATTAGTTGATACCTCATTTCCCCGCGCTTATTTAAAACACTTTCCAGGTCCTAATTTAGGAATAAATGGATTAAGAAAATACTTTAAAGTTTATGACAGGCCTTTATTAGGAGCTGTTCCTAAGCCGAAAATAGGCTTTTCATCAAAAGAGCATGCTGAAATTGGATTTGAAACCTGGCTCGGAGGATTTGATTTGGTTAAAGATGATGAGAATTTAACTTCAACTAAATTTAATAATTTTTATGACAGGGTAAAATTATTAACAAAAATGCGCGACAAAGCAGAAAAATTAACAGGAGAAGTAAAAGACGCCCTTATTAATATTACTGCAGAGACAAAAGAAATGGAAAAAAGGGCAAAATTCTTGCATAATTATGGCTGGAAATACGCGATGATTGATGTTGTTACCTCAGGCGTTTCCAGCGTGCAGACATTAAGAGAAACTCTTGGAGATTACAAAATGGCAATTCATGCGCATAGGGCAATGCACGCTTCATTTGATAAAAATCCAAAGCACGGAATAAGCATGCAGTTTCTTGCAAAACTTATGCGCATTATAGGAGTTGACCAGATTCATTCAGGCACTGCAGTGGGAAAATTAGTCTCAACAAAACATGAAGTTCAGGACATTTCAGATACATTAAGAAAAAAAGAAGTAAAAGACGAATTTCCTCACCTATTAAAGCAGGACTGGTATTACATTAAGCCAGCATTCCCAGTTCCTTCCGGGGGAATGCATCCCGGATTAGTTCCAGATATTATAAAAATATTTGGAAATGAATGCTGTCTTCTGGTTTCAGGAGGCATTCACGGGCATCCAAGAGGAACGCGGGCGGGCGCCATAGCAGTCAGGCAAGCCCTTGATGCGGTAAAAACTGGGATTTCTTTGGAAGAGTATTCAAAAAAGAATCTGGAATTAAAAGAAGCCCTTCAAAAATGGTCCCATATGAGGCCGGTTTAA
Organism: Candidatus Woesearchaeota archaeon; assembly: GCA_964545215.1. GTDB lineage: Archaea > Nanobdellota > Nanobdellia > Pacearchaeales > GW2011-AR1 > VGKP01. The sequence continues at coordinate 9,362 of CAZJEV010000018.1, read as the reverse complement.
CAAAATGAACTTTAAGTTTATAAAAGCAAAAACAATTATTTCAATAATCTTGGGAATACTTGTCGGGTCTGGTATTCATAGCCTAATATACGATTGTCCTCAAAGCACTGACCCAACTATACTTATTGATTGCCAACCACCCAATTTATATCTTGTTAGCGGATTAATGGCTCTTTCAACACTTATCATTTATATTATCTGGAGCTTATTCCAGAAGAAGAAATAAAATGCCAAATAAAAAAGAAAAATCAGAGAAGTTAGAAGAGATAGAAGATGAAGAGGAATGAAGGATTTTAACAAACCTTAAAAACTACCTTTTTCTCTGGCTTTCCATGATAGAATTCAAAGATTTTAAGAAATACAGATGGTTTAAAAGTTCATCTGGAAAATTAGTTATTGGAGGAAAAAACGCCTCTCAAAATGATGAGCTTTTAAAAAGAATTAAATCAATTAATAACAATTTTATGGTAATGCATACTTCATCTCCGGGAAGCCCGTTTTCAGTAATTCTTACAGGTGTTAAAAAAATAAACAAAAGCGATTTGGAAGAATGCGCAATTTTCACAGCCTGTTTCAGCAAAGCATGGAAATCAGGGGCAAAAAAAGTTGGGGTTGATATTTTCAAAGCATCCCAATTATATAAAACCGAAGAAATGAAAGCAGGAACATGGGGAGTTAAAGCTGAATTAGAATTAGCATTAACTAAACAATTAGGAGTTTTAAGGGCAGTTCCCAAAAAATCTGTTAAAAACAAAAAATATATTATTTTAAAAATTATTCCTGGAAATTTAAATAAGGAAGACGCTATTGCAAAGCTTGCCTTGGATTTAGATGAAAAATTCTCCCAGGAAGAAATCCTTTCTGCCCTTCCATCAGGAGGCATAAAAATTATAAGAAATAAATAAGATGACGAATCAAATAAAATTTCAGATAGGTAAGGCAGGCATAACGCCCGGTATTATAGGCTCTTTGCTTTTAGCTTTTAAGAATCATAAGCAAGTCAGGATTTCCCTATTAAAGTCATCTGGCAGAGACAGAGATTCCATTATTAAAATGGCTGAAGAAATATCATCTCAATTATCTAAATATTCCGAGCATAACTATAATTATAAAATTATTGGATTTACTATAATAATAAGAAAATATGCAAAATAAATAGAAGTAACATTTATAAGGCATATTTTTTAACTATTTTCACATAATAGCTTATTATCGCTAAAAAAGTAAGAATGGCAGACATTAGAACAATTGAACCAGGAAAATATAACTCTCTATTAGCCCAGGCTTTAAAAAAAATTTCAGAATTTAAAAAGCCTGGATGGACTGATTTTGTTAAATCAGGAACAAATAAACAGAGGCCGATTGCAGAGCCTGATTTTTGGCATAAAAGAGCATCCTCAATTTTAAGGCAGATTTACATTAGAAAAATTATAGGAGTTCAAAGGCTTAGAACAAGATATGGCGGCAGAAAAGACAGGGGCATGCAACCTCCGGAATTCAGGAAAGCAGGAGGAAAGATTATTAGAAATATTCTTCAGCAGGCAGAATCAGCCGGTTTGATTGAAAAATCAAAAAGCAAAACCGCGGGCAGGCAATTAACATTCAAAGGCAAAGAGTTTCTAGAAGGAGTTGTAAAATGAGCAATAATTTTAATCCTAATAACATTCATACAATTTATCATGCAAAAAGAGCTAAACAAGGATATATAGCCAAAAGAAAATTATCAGATGAGTTAATCTCTATATTTATCGAATATAATTTTAAAAATTATCATGAAAATACATTATTAAGAAAAGCTTTTAGAAGGGCGGGGGCAATAGAATGACATCATTAAACATTAGAAAAAGACAGAATAGCTTTAATTACAGATTTGTATGTGATAATGGTATTGTAATATCTGTGAAAAAAAATAGAAGATATGGACCCTCAAGAGAATATGTTAGGTTTTCTCCAGTGAAAATGAAAGAAATAGAATCAAATGAAATAAAACCAGAAATAAAGTATTACGACAAGGGCATTATTGCCTTAACAGAATGATATGAAACCAATATTGCAAAAAAAAGTTAAGCTTGCAGTCTTTGAAAGGCAGACAAAATGGGCTCCATTCTGGGCAGTTTTAAGAAAGCATGGAAAAGGAAAAAAAGTCCATCCTTCAAGCATGACTGCTTTTAGAAGGCACTGGAGAAGAACAAAGCTAAAAATTAAACCAAGAAGAACGCCAAAAACACATTTAGGATAAAATGAAAAGGCAATATAATCTGCCAGAAGGAATTAGCGTAAATGAAGCTAATGAGTTATTGTCAAGAAGTAAGCGTGCAGAGGTTGTATTAGTTGGCGAACCAAATATTTATCATATATATAGTCCTGGTGTGACAGTCCTTGTTCACAATTATGAACCTGCCCGTATCACCATTATAGGAAGCATGGCATCAGCTATTAGTGGAAAAAATACACTAGAAAAAATATTAAAATTAAATAATAAACATTTATCATTCTTTTAAACATGGCAGAACAAACAAAAACATTAGAAAGAGAATATGTAATTCCTCTTAGAAGAGAATGGCTTAATGTTCCGCAATACGAAAGATCTGGGAAAGCAATAAAGACAATAAAGAAGTTCATTGCAAAGCACATGAAAATCCCTGACAGAGATGTTGAAAAAGTGAAATTGGATGTTTATTTTAATAACGAAATATGGTTTAAAGGCCGAGCAAACCCCCCTTCAAAGGTGAAAGTAAAAGCAATGAAAGAAAATGACATTGTCAAGGTTTCATTTTCAGAAATTCCGGATTATGTCAAGTTCTTAAAAGCAAGGCATGAAAAAATGCTTAAGAAAGCAGAAGAAAAAGTAATAGAAAAGCCAGCAGAAGAAGTTAAACCAGAAGAAATCAGGGAAGTTAAAGAAAAAACCGACCAGGAAGTTCAAGAGGAAAAAGAAAAGGGCATGTCAGTTGAAGAGCTTAATATTAAGCAGGCAGAAGCAGAGCAAAAAACCCAAAAGCACATCACAAAAATCAAAGAGCCAAAAATACAAAGAATGGCTCTGAAGAAATAATTTTAAACTCTTCTTAATTTTATAGAAATATGGAACTAAACCAAATTAAAAATGACATTATAAAATTAAAAAATCCCGAGAAAATAGCAATATACAAAAACTTCCACAAAACAAAACAAGGCGGATATGCAGACGGAGAGGAATTTTTAGGATTAACAGTTCCACAAATCAGAAAATTAGCTGAAAAATACAGCAATGTCAATCTTAATCTAATAGAAAAGCTTTTATCATCAAACATTCATGAAGAAAAATATCTTGCAGCTCATATTTTAGTTAATAAATATAATCTATCAGACGAGAAGCAAAAGAAAAGAATTATTAATTTTTATTTGAAAAACACGAAAAAAATAAGCGGTTGGGATTTAGTAGATACGACAGCATTTCAAATTTTAGGCAGTTGGCTTTTAGATAGAGATAAGTCAATCTTGTATAAATTAGCAAGCTCAGATAATTTATGGGAAAAAAGAATATCAATTATATCAACTTATGCCTTTATTAAAAATAATGAATTTGATGATACTTTAAAAATTGCAGAAATCCTGCTAAAGGATAAGCATGATTTAATTCACAAGGCTGTTGGATGGATGCTCCGAGAAATAGGAAATAGCAATATCAAAGTAGAAAAAGATTTCCTAAAAAAGCATTATAAAGCCATGCCGAGAACAATGCTCCGCTATGCCATTGAAAGATTTCCTGAAAAAGAGAGGAAAGCATACATTAAAGGAAAAATTTAAATATAACACAAGGTTATATTTTATTATATATTAGTATAACATTAAGATGGAAGAAGAAACCGCATTGGCAAGAACAAGAAAAATCGGAGGCTCTTTAGTAGTTACTATACCAAAAGAGATAGTTAAGTTAAAGCAATTAAGAGAGAATGAAATAGTAGAAATAAAAGTAAAGAAAAAAAGAAGAGATTATTTTGGAGCTCTGAAGGGGATTGGTTCGTATAATAGAGAAGAGGACCGCATGAAGGATAGAGAATGAATTATACTATCGATACATCCTGCTGGATTGAGTATTTAGAAGGAAGCTCAAAAGGGGAAAAAATTAACCAAATTATTAAAGACAAAGATAATATAATCTATTCAAGCCCATTAATAATATCTGAAGTAATAAGCAAAGTTAAGAGAAAAAAGCATAATTTTAATATAGCATTTAATGTTATTACCTCTACATCTAATATAGTAAATTTAAATGCTGAAGAATCAAAAGAAGCAGGATTATTGCACGCTGAAATAAAGCAAAAAATTCCGTCCTTTAGTCTAGCAGACGCTATTATAATAATCTCCGCAAGAAAAAATTCAGCTAAATTGCTGACTATAGATGCACATTTTAAAATTTTTAAAGAAGCAATTTTAATTTAACATTACTTCATACTTCTGGAAAAATCTAAATAATCTTCTTTTACTTATTCTTTTATGAAAATCAATATCCCAAAGCTCAAGGCAGAAAAGCCAATTCAGGACCTATTAAAGTTTTCAATAATTAATATAGATAAACCTCTTGGTCCGACAAGCTTCTCAGTATCACAATATGTAAAAAACCTTTTAGGAGTTAACAAGACTTCACATTTTGGTACATTGGACCCAACTATAGTCTCAGGAGTCCTGCCTATAGGAATATCAAGAGCATGCAGATTAAATGATTATTTTATTACCAAAGATAAAACATATGTAGGAATAATGAGGCTGCATAAAAATATCAGTGAAAAAGAGCTTAATGAAGCAATTAATAAATTCATAGGCAAAATTAAGCAGCTCCCCCCTGTAAAAAGCAGGGTTAAGAGGGCAATAAGAGAAAGGGAAGTAAAAACTTTCAAAATTTTAGAAATAGAAGGAAAGGATATCTTATTTGAAACTCAAGTCCAGGCAGGAACATATATTAGGAAATTATGCGACGATATCGGCCATGAGATAGGCGGGGCGCATATGCTGGAGCTGCGAAGAATAAGGGCCGGAGTCTTTGATGAAAAGAGTTCAATAACTCTTTATGACCTTGATTCTGCAATTCAAGATTTTCAAAAAGGCCAGGAAAAGGCTTTGAGAAGGATATTAATTCCAGGCGAGATAGTTTCAACTTTATACCCGATAATTAATCTTAAGAAAGATGTTATTAAAAAATGCCTTACTGGAAGCCCGATTTTCCCCTCATTTTTGGAAAATACGGATGAAATTAGTTCTTTAAAAGAAAATGATAAAATCTGTGTATTTTCAGAAGATAAATTTATCGGCGTGTATAATTTTCTGGGAAAAGAAGACTTAATTGCAAAGCCTGAATTTGTCTTCAACTGAAATTTTTCTTAACCTTCTTTATTAAAACAGATAAAACAAATTTATGAATTAAATATATAACTAAGAGAGCAGCAAGAAGAATAGCAAATAATTTTTCAATTCCTCTGGCAACATGCAATAATTCTACAAAGCCTTTTCCAGCAAGCCATCCAAGAGGCATCATTATGCAGAACCATATTAAAACTGCCAGGGAATTCAAAAGAAGGTACCTGCTGAATTTCCTTTCTTTATGGCTTGCATAAATTATCATTGCAATTCTTATCCCATATATAAATTTTGACAGGAATAGTGGAAGAAAATATCCTTTTTTCCCCAGTTTTTTAATTAGGCTTGCAAGAGCATTATTTTTCTTTGAAAGCCGCAGTTTCTTTTTCAAGAAATAAACCGGCCTTGTTCTCCCGAGAAAATAAAAAATAGCATCGTGAATTGCTATTCCAATAAATCCGGATATCACTATTTGCCAGAATGACAAAACTCCTGAGCCGGAAAGAACTGCCAGAAAAAGCAAAACTTCTTCATTTATCATTCCAGCCATAAATCCAAGAAGCAATACGTAATTTCCAAAGAACTCTATCAGGATTTGAGCAACTTCCATTCTTATTAAAAAGAAGCTGTATTTTTAACTCTTTTCAAGCTAATAGAATCTTTATGGCTTTTTTTTAACTAATCAAAAAATCTATATTTAAAAGTTGAGAGCAATATATCAAAATTCATTTTCCAGCGCATAGAAGTGGCTTTTAAAAAAGGATATTTTTTCTCTTTAATTATCTGCCTATAATTGAACATTTCATAGCCAAACATCCTGCCGTTTTTTTCAGCGTAATAATTTAATCCAGTTTCAATTTTAAAATTATTTTTATAATATCTTGGAACTTTATTCCATAATTTTTTTGTCAGGCATCTTTCTCCGGACAAAAATATTGAATTAAATTTAAATCCAAGTTTTATTAAAAATAAAAGATAAGGTTTTTTCCTTAATCCTATAAACATCTCATATTTCCCGCTCCTGACAGGAGATATTATGCTATCAACAATTTTAGGCGTTAAGCCGTTTAAGTCAGCATCAGAAAAAAATATTATTTCATTTTTAGCTGCTCTTACTCCCCTATCCATTGAATATCCCTTTCCTTTATTTTCCTTGTTTCTTAAATAACGGATTTTTTTGAATTTCTTTACGATATCCGATGTTTTGTCAGTTGAGTAGTCATCAACTACAATTATCTCGTTTATATTGCTTTTGCTTACAGCTATTAAAACTTTTTCTATGTTCTTTTCCTCATTATAAGCAGGAATTATTGCAGTGACTTTTTTCTTTTTCCGCATAAGCTTTGTTAATTTTGTTATTCAAAAATCTTTTCCTTTCACGCCTATTAAAAGAACCAATAATAAAAGTTTATAGCAAGAAAAAAAGATGAGATATCTTTATATCTTCATCAGATTATTAATGATTTTTCATTTAAGCCTTTTTTCTCTTTTTTCTATTGCCTTGTTTATATAATGCCTGCCTATGTTAAAAGCTATAATCAATATAATAAAAAATGTTAGCAGAATGCGGGCATTTTCAAAAAGATCAATATAATTTCCTATTCCTTTTCCAGCAAGCCACCCTATTCCAATTGCAAGAAAAACAATAAAACCGCTGATTATTAAATTATAAATTATAAATCTTGTTAATGCAAGATTTTTTCTTCCAAGATAAATTATGCTGGCTATTCTTGCTCCATAAATGAACTTAGTAATAAGAAGAGTTTTGAATTTGCTCTTTCCCGCAATTCTGTTAAGATGCTTTTCAGCTTTTTTAAAAGCAGGATGAAAATTCTTTATTTTATTAAACTTCTTAGAGGGAAGATTTTTTCCAATTAAAAACCACATTGAATCAAAGAAAATAACTCCAAGAAGAGAAAAAATATAAATTTTCCATATGGATAAAAGACCTTCTCCTGCTAATGTTCCCAGCAAAAGCATCAAGCTTTCCCCTCCTAAAAGCGCCCCTATAAAGGATATAATTTCAGGATATGATACTGCAAAAGAAAGCAAATAGTCAACTATTTCACTCATATTCTCTTTATAGTTATAGAATATCAAAGCTTAAAAGTCTTATTCTTATTAAAAATTTACTTAAATAATGTTTTCATTAATAATTTGCCGACTATTTATCTGTTATTTACTTCTATAGCAGATGACATAAGTTTTTCATCACACTCAACGATAATATTTAGTTATAGTAGATAAACCGAAACTGCTTTAAACCCTTATTTCTAAATTCTCTCATGAGAGAATTCATCTATTATTCAAGGACTGCGCCAACATCAGGAAAATATGTTAATGAAGATAATCCATATGAGTCAGGCAGGCTTGACATTCCTTTGCATGCAGTAATCGCAGTCTTTTTTTTAAGCCATAAAATCAGGGAAGATGCAATTCTTCACCTTTGTTTTGCTGGCCAGCCAAACCCCCCAAAGCATCTTGAATTGCATCCAGTTACAGAAGGCAAAACAGGAATTGATAAGATTTATTTGAATAAAAAAAATGTCGCATCCGTTATAAAAAAAATGCTTTATAAATTTAGGGAAGGCGAAAAAAGAGAAGTTTTCCCAGGATTTTGGATTGAAAGAAAAGGTTTTTTGGAGTTGATAAATGAGATGCATAAAGAAGGCAGAAATTTATACATTCTTGACCCGGATGGAGAAGACATTAGAAATATAGAAATTAAAAAAGACCCTGTTTTTATTCTTGGAGATCATCGTGGATTGCCATTTAAAGAATTAAAAAGGCTGAAAAAATCCTGCATTGCTGTTACAATAGGCCCTCAAACTTATTTTGCCACTCATACAATAGCAATCGTTCATAATGAATTAGATAGAAGAGAAATGTAAGAACATCAGCACAATAATCTTTAAAAGCTCCGGCAGTTTGTAAATCAGCATGGCAAGAGGAGTGTCAATAAAATTTAAGTCATATCAGGAAACAATTCCTAAGATTCTTCAGCTCATAAAATTTCAGGATGAGGTAAAGAAGCATAACACTATAATTTTAAAGCCTTCTTTAAGAAACTTGGACTCTCAAAATACACCTTCTGAATTTACAGAAGCTGTTTTGCGTTTTTGCCTGGAAAACAAATCTCCTGAAGCAAAAGTTTTTATTGCAGAAGGCTCTGATGGCATTGATACAGAAGATGTTTTTGAAAAATTTGGATATAGAAAATTAGCAGAGCAATATGCAATTGGTTTAATTGATTTAAATACAGCTGAAATTGAAGAAATCCAGGATGGAGAATTTCTTAAATTTGAAAATATCATGTACCCTAAAATTCTTTTAGACAGCTTTGTAATTTCACTGCCCAAATTAGCCGAAGATAACGAAGCTGAAATATATGGCTCACTGGCAAATATGCTCGGAGCATTTCCAGCAGAATATTATTCTGGCTTTTTCTCTTCAAATAAAAACAAAATAAGAAAATGGCCTATAAAATATTCGATTCATGACATTTTGAAATGCAAAATGCCCAATTTTGCAATTGTTGATGCTTCTGAAAAAGGAGTCACTTTAGCAGGCATCCCATTAGAAATTGATATGCAATCGTCAAAACTTCTGGGAAAAGAGGGTAAAGCAATACAGCATTTAAGGCTGATAAACGAGAGCTTTTCTAAGGATATGGCTTTAGCAACAGCCCAAACACCGATTGCACAATAAGTATTATCTCTTTTATTAGTTATTGAAGGGTTTGCTAATTTGCTAATTGTAAGTATAAAGCATAGACGATAAGAGACTTATCCATTATCTCTATCGTCGAGCTAAAAATATTAATTATCCGTAGTTTTATATATTTTTGAGAATCTAATAAAACAGGCATAAAAATTACCGACGAGAAAATTATTGCCTTATTCCATAGGACGTATCTTTCAATATAGTCCACGACGAGCTTTATACTTACACAAAACCACACCTGTTAGAATGTTTATTTTATAGTAGTAACGAAATAGAAAGATTTATATACACAAATTTCCAGG
>CAZJEV010000017.1:0-13485 GCA_964545215.1 Candidatus Woesearchaeota archaeon | reverse complement strand
GGAATAATCAAGGACATATGGAATCTGATAATCTCCTGGGCTGGCTGTTGGAGACGCTCTAATCTTGAAAGAAAGGTCTTCTTCATCATCTTCTTCTATCTCATCAATTGAGAATTCTGAGTTTCCTACAGGATTTATAGGGGGCTCTTTAAAATCAAGGGAAAATCTTACATCTTTGATATCAGAATCAAAATTATTTTCTAAAGAAATAGTTAATATGCTTTCTTGACCAGGAAGTAAGTCTTTATTCAAAGAAGAGCTTACTGATAAAGCTGATGATGAATTAATTAACCATATAAAAATAAGAGATATTAATGATACGCTTAAGAGTACAAATATTTTTTTCATAATAAAACTCCTAATTTTTTGCGCGGAAACCTACCCCAAGCGAGGAATATGTGTTAGACAGATCCCGGCTGCAACCCTGGCCAGCCCAGTCCGAATCCGCGCCGAACCCCGCGACAGTTTCAATTATATCTTCTGGTTTATCATCAACTCTGAAAAGATTATTATCGTGTTCGCTTATCCATCTTAAAACATTATTAATTTCTCTTGTTCTTGAACTTCCTAACAATGCTTTAAATAATTTTGAATTTTTTGAATCTTTTATTTTTTCACTTCCTCCTATAATTTCTTTAACAAAAAAATTAGCTTGATTTTCCAAGCGATAATTATGCATTACTACACCATCTCCTGATGGAAGATTGGCTATTCTTGTTGATGTTAAAATAAATTCTCTAAAAGATTCTCTTAAAAAGTCTCTTACTTGTAAAGCTTCTTTTTTAAATCCGGGGTCATTTCTTCTTTTATAAACTGCAAGAGTTGTTTGATATAAAAAATCAGAGCTTGGCACAGATGGCCTTCCTTCTGCAATTGCTTTTCTTGAATATTCAAGCCATTTATCTTGAATTCTAATTGCTCCGCCATCTAACAGGCTTTTTAACAATCTGGCTTCTCCAACTTGGCCTCTGTATTCAACTCCTGGAATCTCCCAAAATGTGTTTCTTGCCATTCTTTTCTCATGATATTTAGGTTTAAAAGCCTTTTCTTTTAAAACTTGAAAGGGGTTACATAATTAGTCTTATGAATAAACGAAAGTTATAGAAATGTATAAGTTAGAAGTTTCATACCTGCCAATAATATCACCTTAAATTGCGAAAAAGTGCCCATATCCAATATAACAATAGAAAAATTTATAAATAAACCAAAGTTATATATATTAGTAACTTTAGTTAATCTTAAAATGAGCCAAAAATTGCCTATAGTATTGAAATTGAAAAAAGAATTCCAGAAAAGCATAGCTCTGGCTCAAGATATAATTGTTGAAGAGATGCAGAAATCTTTTAATAACGCTGTTCTTCATGGAGGAACTGCAATATGGAGATGTTACAATGGAAACAGGTTCTCTGAAGACATAGATGTTTACATTGCTAAAGACAATGATGAAATAAATAACTTTTTTGAAAATTTGAAAAAAAGAGGATTAATCTTGGAAAAGAAAAAAATTGGCAAGAATAGCTTATATTCGGGCTTGAAATTTGACAACACATTGGTAAGATTTGAAGCATTATTTAAATCAGTGAAAAGCGAATTAAAGGATTATGAAACCGCGGAAGGAAATATGACGACAATCAGGACATTACTTCCGGAAGAGCTAATAAAAGAAAAAGTAAACGCCTATTTGAATAGATTTAAAATAAGAGACTTTTATGACATATTTTTTTTAATAAAGCATGTAAAGAACAAAAATGGCATAAGCAAAAAAATAAAGCGATTTTTAGATAATTTTAAGGAACCTATTGATAAAAAAGAGCTGCAACTTTTAATTATATCTGGATTAACTCCGAGTGTTAAAGAGATGCTAAGCTATATACAAAGAGAGGTTATTTAATGGGCAAAAAAAGGCACATAACAGAAATTGAAGAGTTTTTCAATAAAAGTCCTGTTGTGGATTTTAATTCAATTAGAATGATGATTAATAAAAAGAAGAATATCAAGCAATATACCAAACAGCTTATAAGAAATATGATATTAAGAGGAAAAGTAAAAAGATTAGCTAAGGGATGTTATACAAAATATGATAATATTAATCTGAGCGTATACTGCTTTAAGCCATCTTATTTAGGCTTGCAGGATGCCTTAAGCATACATAATTTATGGGAGCAGGAAACAATTCCCATAATAATAACCATCAGAAAAGTCAGGCAGGGCATAAGAAAAATACTTGGGCTAAATGTAATGATTAGAAGAATAAGCGGAAAATATTTTTTTGGCTTTGATTATTTAAAAGATGGAGATTTTTATTTTCCTTATTCTGACATAGAAAAAACATTCATTGACATGATTTATTATAAGCAATATATCAGTAAGGAGATATTAAGAGAATTCAAAAAAAAATTAGACAAAAATAAATTAAAGGCCTATCTGAAAAATTACCCTAAAATAATAAGAAAACGAGCCAATAATCTTCTGAAATAAAAATAAAGTGTTATCCTTTGTTTTTAAGGACTTTTTCAACCTTCCCGTCTTTTAAATAATAGATGGTTTTTGCATGCTTTTTCGCTAAATTAGGATCGTGGGTGACAAGAATTATTGTCTTGCCTTTTTTGTTTAACTCTTTTAAAAAATGCAGGATTTTTTCTCCTGTTTTTGTGTCTAAATTGCCCGTTGGCTCATCTGCCAAGATGATTTCAGGATTATTTGCTAGGGCTCTGGCAATTGCAACCCTTTGCTGCTGTCCTCCAGAGAGCTGATTAGGATAATGCTCTACTCTGTCTAATAGGTCTACTAGCTTTAACAAATCCAGGGCGCTGGATTCTCTTTCTTCTGAATCTAGGCCTTGGAAGAGCATGGGAAGCATTACATTTTCAAGGGCAGTTAAATTAGGAATTAAATTGAAACTCTGGAAAATAAAGCCTATTTTCCTTCCTCTAATCTGGGCCAGCTCTGACTCCTCCAGATGTTCAATGTCTAAATTATCCAAATATATATTTCCGGAAGTTGCTAAATCTAAACTCCCTATAAGATTCATAGCAGTGGATTTTCCTGAGCCAGAAGGACCCATTATAGCGACAAAATCTCCTTTATTTATCTCTATGCTTATGCCATCAACCGCCTTTACCATTTCCTGGCCCATTTCATAATATTTTTTGACATTCTTGAGCTCTATTGCTTTGCTCATAATAAATCTGGAATGGCTGTGCTTAATAAGGTTTCTATAAAAAGATTTTTGCCTTTGCAAAAAGATTTAAAAAGCTGGAATAAAAGATAATATAATGATAATTCCAGTAAGGTGCTTTTCATGCGGAAAGCCCATAGGGCATTTATTTGAATCTTACAAGAAAAGAACAGATGCAGGCGAAGACGCGGGTAAAGTGATGGATGAATTAGGCTTGGAAAGATATTGCTGCAGAGCCGCCTTGCTTGGACATGCGGATATGCTGCCTGAAATAACTAAGTTTAAGAAAGCCTAAATTATTCTTCATAATCTTTAGGAGTTATAGTAATTAAAGACATTTTTCTTGAAGGATTATTTCTATTCCACTTTTCAATATTATCTCTAAAGTTATGAGCCCCGCCATATATTATAAATAAAACTCTTTTCTTCCTGGAGAATGTCCTATCAACTAATTTTATAGAATAATCTTCTCGCTCATCCATCATAAGCCTGTCTTTTAGCAAAGCGTTTCTTACTTCTTCATTTTTATTTGATTTAACAATATCAATTAATCTTCCAATAGCCCTTCTCTGTAATTCATAAGATATTCCTGGAAGCAGAACAATATTTGTATTTAAAACCAAAGCCCTAATAGCTCCTAGATTATACCAACTATTTATTTCTATTTTTTCAGTTCTTTTTTTGGCAGCTTCCTCCTCTTTCTTTACTTCAATAGAGTATTTGTCTAATTTCTTATTATATTCTTCCAGTTCTTTTTCATATCTTTTTTTATCTTTTTCAGAATTTGGCGGTAATGGCAGGATTAATTTTATATCTACAATAGACTTCTTAGGCATTCCTTCTAATATCTTAATTGTATCATCAAGGGTTGATTTCACAAACAGCTCTTCGAGGCTTGTCTTTTCAGTTATCGTTTCCACCATAACCATAGCATTTCTCTGGCTTGCTAAATATCCATTTATCAAATTATAAATATTTGTTTGTACACCCATAATTTTAGTCTTTTTTTCATTTGATATATTAGATAAGTCATAAATTAATGGAATTCTATGCAATTGCCTTAGATGAATTAATGTGCCCACAGAATTCGGGCAATAATTTTCTTCATAGTTATATATATACGGATTATTCTTTATCCAATTAAATACAGTTTCTTTATCTTGTTTATAATCTTTCTGCCTTTGGTAATCACTATTTAAAAAAGCTCCAGCCACTATTGACGCCCCTGCTAATATTGTCAAAAATGAATTTCTTGCTATTTTTCTTAATTTTCCCATAAATCCATTAACACAATAATCTTTTTTAATTTATTCAAAGAGATAATTTTATGAATAAGTATAAAATAGCTGTCTCGTTAACTGGCATAAATTTAACAGAAATGGCTTCACAAGGACTTCAGGCTATAGAATAAGGTGCAAATATTTTAGAATTCGGGCTTGATTATATAAAAAGATAATTAATATTGAAGATTTTTATTTTTTTCCAAGCAAGGAAAAATTTATCATTTTTCCTGCAAGGTAGAAGCTTCGGAAGCTTAAACACAATCGGGCAGAATATCAAAAAAATAAATCCGATAATCGGAATTAAATATCACTTTTAAAATTATAATTTCCATCTGTTTTTGAATCCGCATTGCTGGCAAAGAACAGTTTTATATCCTTTTGAAATCCTAATTTGGCCTTTTAATTGGCTCAAACAGGATTTGCAGAAGCTTTTTTTGTAACTGCCTAGTTTTATATTATCCTTCATTGCAAGCCTCTTAATTTTTTTTACGCCATCCTGAGTAAAAGAAGATTGCTGAAAAAAATCATCTATTAATTGCTTAGCCTGAGTTTTTGACATCTGCTTTTTCATCTTTTAAGAAAGAAATCAAGGTATAAATAAACTCTCCAAATAAGTCTTTAATCAATAATTATAGCGCGGGACATAAGTGATTTACCAAAATTGCAGTGTAATACAACAGATAATTATCTCCAACAATGGTTTTTACATACGATAATTGATATTTTATTTCTGACAATTAGTAATGATATTTTTTGTCGTGATAAAAGATTAATGTCTTTTACTATAGCTATTAAAAGTTACAAATTCCCTTCTAAAAATTATAATTCGTATAACAATAAATATGCTGTCTTCAAAAAACGAAGACAGCATCGGAGTTTCGCCTCTTGTAGGAGACTAACACAGCCGACGTAATCAGCTTAACTTCTGTGTTCGGAATGGGAACAGGTGTGACCTGATTACTATGGCCGTCTTCAAAATTATAGATTTGGAGATATTTAAAAAGGTTTCCATATTTAATATTTTAAGCAGGGGTAACGAAGCGGTCAAACGTGCGAGACTCAAGAAAATATTGGGCAATCTCGTGGCTTAGTGCCTTCGGAGGTTCGAATCCTCCCCCCTGCATTTCTCTCTCTGTCGTATTAAAGAGTCATGTCAAGAACAAAATGTTCTTGAGCACCACAAAAATTGCATCAATGCAATTTTTGATGTTTTAAAATTACCTCCTTTTTGATAATTGCATTTAATTGTGAGAATGAGTTCTTTTTCCTTTCTTACCGTCTATTCTCATTCTCCAAGAGAGAAAAGAAAAGAGAGAACAAAAATTAACATCTGTTCTTATATTTAAACGCATCGATTTAGAAATTATTGTCTATGGAGATAGGCTCTTAATTATTTTCAGCACAATTAAAGTTTCATTTTGAATACTTTAGGAATTATTATTTTGTTGATGTTATAAATAGTAAGGTTTACTCATCACCCGCATTTGACTTAAGAATCATCGCCCGTTATTACGACAGAGAGGCATTTCTAAAGGTTTAAATATTCTATAAATTCATAATTTTTCATGGAAGATGATAAAATAGCAAGAATAGTTCAGAATGCTAAACCAAAAAATTTAGCTAAGCTTTTACAAAGATGTGAATTTGAAGCTGCAAATAATCCTTTTAGAGGTGCTTTTGACAACGAGTTCTGGGAATATGTTGTTTTAGATCATTATAAAAGTCTTCAAAAAACTGGAAAGCCATTGCAGGAAATAGATAGATATTATGATACTAAAGGCATGATAAAAGCAGGTTTTCTTTTTAGAACAGAGACTGGATATAATTTAACCGAGAAAGCAATTGAAATAACAAGGCCTTTTCTTGAAAGAATGCAAAGAAGAAATTAGATACTTTTAAAATGAATTAATTTTTAATAAATTCAAGCGCCCGTAGCTCAGCCTGGAAAGAGCATTAGGGTCCTAACCTAAGGGTCGCAGGTTCAAATCCTGTCGGGCGCATATTTTTGATTGGAAAGCTTTTTAATCTCTCTTTTAATTAGGGATTTAAGCGCGATTAATTTAATGGCAGAATGACTGGTTTCCAAGATATGAACTAAAGTTATGTCGAGATGACCAGTAAGCACGGGTTCGATTCCCGTATCGCGCATATTTCAAGCAGGTATATTACATCTCCAGAATTCCGAACCGCTTTATAAGCAGAATAATCTATAGATAAGATTTTTAGTCTCTAGAAATATAGTTGCCTTTTTTCTTATAGAATATTGACCCTCTAAATTCTTCGCCTTCTTTGAAAAGAGGGCAATTAATGAAATTGAATGATTAAATTTAAAAGCTGATTATCTCTATCTTGATTATATATTTTTTTATGTCATATGGAAGAAAATAAGAATGCAATGCAAGGACTTGGAAATACTTACGACAAGATATACAAATGGCTATTGATAATCCCTGTTTTAATGCTGGCCTTTTCTTTGGTCTATTTGTTTAATTTTTATCAAGCTAATGGAGATTTAATTTACAAAGATGTTTCATTGACAGGAGGCACAACAATAAGCGTCTTTGATTCTGAAATGGATGTTGAGGGGCTTAAAAATGCTTTAAAAGATGAATTTCCTGACTTAATTGCAAGAAGCATATCTGACATAAGAACCGGAAAGCAGCACGGGTTCTTTTTAGAATCAAAGGCAGAGCCTGAAGCTTTAAAGAAAGCATTAGAGGAGTATTTAGGGTATCAATTAAACAATGAAAATTCAAGTATTGAGTTTACTGGAAGCAGCCTTTCCTCTGGCTTTTACCAGCAATTGAGAATTGCGATACTCATATCTTTTTTGCTTATGGCAATAACTGTCTTTTTTATATTTAAAACTCCCATAAGAAGCTTGTCAGTTATTTTGGCGGCCTTTCTTGACATATTATTTACTATTGTTGTTTTGGATTTATTTCAAATCCAGACCTCAACCGCGGGAATAGTTGCCCTGCTGATGCTTATTGGATACGCAGTAGATACTGACATATTAGTTACTACAAGAGTTGTGCTGGACAGGGAAGGGGCATTAAATCAGAGGATTTTTGGGGCGTTTAAAACTGGAATGACTATGACATTAACAGCAATGGCTGCAGTTGCTGTTTCTTTAATTGTAATTTACAATTTTTCAGATACTCTAAGGCAGATGTTTACAATTATATTAATAGGACTTGGATTTGACTTGATAAATACATGGATAACAAATACTTCAATTTTAAAATGGTATATGGAGGCTAAAAAATGAAACAAAGATTTAGAAAACTTCAAGAAACAAGTTTCTTGACAGCCATCAAAGATGTAGCATCTTTGAGGTCTTTTAGCAAAACAAGGGTTTGCCGGAGGCAAACATGAAGTTAACATTCAGAATGTGGGTCTTAATTATTGTACTTATTTTGTCAGTCTTGGCTATAAGCCCAAGCTTTGAATCCGGAGTTCTTGTAAAGAGCGTGGACAAAAATTCATCCTTGTTCAATGAAGGTCTTAGAAGCGGGGAGGTAATTAAGAGCATTAATGGCCAGGAAATTAAAAATCAAGAGGATTATGCCCTGGCAGTTGAAAACTTATTCCAGGGAGGAGAAGCAAAAAGGCTTGACATCCAGACTAAAAGCGCAGAGTATACGGTTTTTTTGAATGAAAGCCCTGAAATAACAGTTGATAATGTTCCTAGAACTAAAATCCAGACTGGCCTGGATTTGAGGGGAGGGGCGAGGGCACTTGTCCAGGCAGATGAAAAGCTTACAAATGAGCAGCTGGATGATTTAATTCAGGTAAGCACTAATAGATTTAATGTTTATGGATTGTCAGATGTGCAAATAAAAGGAGTAACTGACTTAGCAGGAAATAAATTCATGCTGGTAGAGGTTGCAGGCGCAACTCCTTCTGATTTGGAAACATTGGTCTCAAAGCAGGGAAAATTTTATGCGAAAATAGGAAATCAAACTGTATTTGAAGGAGGAAAAAAAGATATAAGTGATGTCTGCAGAAATGATGCAAGTTGTGCTGGAATCACCCAGTGTAATCCAGGTAATGGAGAGTATGTATGCGAATTCAGATTTACAATATACTTGACTCAGGACGCTGCAGAGAGGCATGCTGAAATCACTAAAAATATTTCCCTTGATTCTACTGGGCAATATCTATCTGAAAAATTATTATTGCATATAGATGACCAGGAAGTTGATTCTCTTTTAATTGGCAGTGATTTGAAAGGCCAGGTAACAACTCAAATTTCAATACAGGGGCCTGGAACAGGAAAGACACAGGATGAAGCGCTGAAAGACGCAAAAGAAAATATGAATAAACTACAGACTGTAATGATAACCGGAAGCCTTCCATATAAGCTGAATATTGTGAAGCTAGATACAATTTCTCCATCATTGGGTGAAGAATTTGGGAGAAAAATATTGCTTGCTGGAATTGCCTCAATATTAATCGTCAGCCTTATAGTATTTGCCAGATACAGGAAGATAAAACTTTCTCTTGCCCTGCTGGTTACTTCATTTTCAGAGCTGATAATAATCCTAGGAGTTGCATCTTTTATAAAATGGAACCTGGACCTGCCCAGCATCGCAGGAATATTGGCAACTATCGGAACAGGTATTGACAGCCAGATAGTTATTTTAGATGAAACTAGAAGAGGCATCCAGACTGGAATAAGAGAAAAAATAAAGAGAGCTCTGTTCATAGTTATGGCATCATATGCGACTGCCATTGCATCTCTTATCCCATTATGGTGGGCGGGAGCAGGGCTTTTCAAGGGTTTTGCCATCACAACAATAATTGGAATAACCGCGGGAGTTTTTATTTCAAGGCCTGCTTTTGCGGATATGATAAGGAAGATGGAGGAATAATGCTTCCGAGATGGCATATATTATTGGGAGCGGTTTTCACTGCAATACTTTGGCTGGCTTCAAGAGAGATTAATAAATTTTATCTGCTTTTAGTTTTTTTAGCATCTTTTTTAATTGATTTTGACCATTATGTTAATGCTGTTATTAAATCAGGAAGTTTAAAATTAAGAGATTCTTTTGAGTATCATAAAAGGCTTGGAAAGAAAATGGACCTGGAAATGAAAAGAGGAATAAGAAAAAAGTATGATTTTCATTTATTTCATACTTTGGAATTCCATGCTTTGACAGCCTTGCTTGGCATAATATGGACGGGATTTTTTTATGTTTTCATTGGAATGACTTTTCATTCTCTTTTAGATATAATTGATATGACAAATAAAGGAGTTTTGTACAGAAGGGAATACTTCTTTTTTAATTGGCTGAGAAAGAGAGTTTAAATACTCTAAAATTAGCAAGTAAAAATATTGGAGAATGCATAGATTTACAGATTGTGGCTTTGCCAAAAGATAAAGCCAGGAAAAGACTGATTGACCTTAGCAATAGTATATCTGGAAATTTTCGTTCTTTATTCAAATTAAATGATACTGATTGCCTTCCGCATTTGACTTTTTATCAAACAGCATACCCTGAAAAGAATTTTGACAGAATTGAAGAAGCTATAATTAATATGACCAGCGTAAACAAGGCTTTTTCGGTCACTTTGAGTGGGTTCAGCTTGTTCCATGAAGCTATATTCTATGAAGCTATAAATAAAGAGAATATTTCCCACTTTCACAAAACTATTGTGGAAAGATTGAATGTTTGGCGAGAAGGAATGTTAACTGAAGAATGTAAAGCATTTTTGAATGACGATAATCTAGATAGTGTTCAAAAAGATAATATCATGAAATATGGAAATCCTCTTGTTATGGATTTTTACAGGCCACATGTAACTCTAACTAATCTTGTAAACCCTGAAAAGAGCGGAGATGCATTGTCATACCTTGATAAAATAGAAGAAATCAATCTTAAATTTATTGTAAATGAGATTGTTCTTAGCTCTCCTAGGCCTTACAGAACGTACAAGAAAATTATTGAGAGGTTTCCTTTAAGTGGCTAATTTCAATCAGGCGAAACTCACAATTCCTTTTGCGAGAAGAAGAAAAGCAGGAGTCCAGAGGAAAATCGCTGGAAGAGTGAAAAATATTAAAATTATTAATAAAATAGAAGAAATCAAATCTATTGCACTTAAAGGCTCGCCTGTAAAAATGAACATTCCTTTAAGCAAAAGAAGGCCGGAGCAGAAAAGCATGAATTGTAAATAAGGCTGGATGCCGAAGACAAGCATTAGGAATGCCAAGGCAGATGCCAAATCTATAAGCCCTAAAATCTTAACTAGCATGTTTTTAGAGAAAAAATGGGATTAATAAGCATTGTGCCTTTCCGCTAAATAATTGGTATAACTTCCAATTCATAATAATTCAAGAAATTCATTCTTAGATTTACTTTGTCTTATTATTTCTAACAAGGTTCCTGTATCAATTTCTTTATGCATAGGGAAAGACAGTTGGGATTTTTCCTTCTTGGGATTCTTTAGACATAAAAACATGGCTGCCTCTTTGCCTAACAGAAATAAAACTATATTGCAGAAATATCTACAATATGTAAGCTAAATGTTTAAAAACAAAAGAAAACCGAAACATTTATAAAGTATGTAAAGTATAATTAACATATAATATAATATTATGTTAGTTAAAATAGTCATAAAATGGAAGACAAAAAAACTTTAAGACTCTCATTAGAAAAGCAAAATCCCTGGTGGACTAAAGAGTTTAAAGCTAAATATAAGCCGCGCATTATATATTCGGATATAAAAAAATTCATGCATCTTCGCCACATTATTGCTTTTTCTGGCCTAAGGAGAGCAGGAAAAACAACAATAATGGAAAAAATAATAGAAGACAATATTTCAACGTATCCAAAAGAAAATATCTTCTACTTCTCTTTTGATGACAGCTTAGCAAATGTCAAGATAATGAACCTTCTTGATGAGTATGCTGATTATACACAAAAAGACTTAAGGAATGAAAAGTTTTTAATTTTATTTGATGAAGTGCAAAAAGTAGACGGATGGAATGAGCAATTAAAAGTAATTTACGACCTTTATCCCAGTTTAAAGATAATCGTATCTGGTTCAGAATCTCTATTTATCAGGAAAAAAATTCGAGAAAGCCTGGCCGGAAGAATGTTTGAATTTCATATTAGCCAACTAAAATTTTCTGAATTTCTTAAGTTCAGGGAGAAAAAATTTGACAATCTTTATATTCATAGAGAGCAAATATTAAGCGAGTTTAAGCAATTTCTTATATGCAACGGATTTCCAGAGATAATCTCTGAAAATGAAGAAATATGTGAGAAATATATTAAAGAAAATGTCATAGAAAAAATCCTTTTTAAAGACCTTCCCCAATTAGTGCATATACAAGATGTTCCATTGCTTGAATCAATTCTTAAAATAATTATAAACGACCCCGGACAGATAATTAATCTAGAAGAATTAGCTAGTGAGCTTAAAACTTCTAGGCAGACACTATCTAACTATATTGATTATCTAGAGAAATCTTTTCTTATTAAAAAAATTTATAACTATTCAAAAAATGCAAGAAAAACACAAAGAAAATATAAAAAGTATTTCCCAAGCATTAATTCCTTCCTTTTATTAAGAGATTTTAACAGTTTTGGCAAATTATTTGAAACTTCAATCATAAAAGAATTAGAAGCTGATTACTTTTTGAGAGACTCTTATAAAAATGAAGTAGATATTGTAAAAACAGAGCCCCTCATTGCAATTGAGGTAAAATCGGGCGAGATTAAAGAAAGGGATTTGAAACCCCTGTTGCTCTTTACAAAGAAGTTTAAGCCGCAAAAATCATTAGTAATCTCTTATGACACTGAAAAAGAAATTAGTGGAATAAAGATAATTCCTTTTTATAAATATTTGCTGAAATAATTGTTTTTTAAAAAATAAGCAGGGCTTTTCAAGGGTTTTGCCATCACAACAATAATTGGAATAACCGCGGGAGTTTTTATTTCAAGGCCTGCTTTTGCGGATATGATAAGGAAGATGGAGGAATAATGCTTCCGAGATGGCATATATTATTGGGAGCGGTTTTCACTGCAATACTTTGGCTGGCTTCAAGAGAGATTAATAAATTTTATCTGCTTTTAGTTTTTTTAGCATCTTTTTTAATTGATTTTGACCATTATGTTAATGCTGTTATTAAATCAGGAAGTTTAAAATTAAGAGATTCTTTTGAGTATCATAAAAGGCTTGGAAAAATAGGGCTTATAATGATTATGTTAATTGAGAAGAATGTTTTTAAATAAAATAAGCAGGATAAAGTAATGCCTGAAGTTGATTTTTCAAAGTATAATGGAATTGCAAAATTTGATTCTACTCTTGTAGAAAATATGGAAATCTTGTCCTCTATGAATGATTATTACAAATGGGTATCAGAAGCGCTGAGAAAATACTCTGGCGATAGAATTTTAGACATTGGATGCGCAAATGGCAATTTAATGCAATTTTTCTTGGATAAAGAACTGGTAGTTGGAGCAGACTATTCTTCTGATTATTTAAAGCAGATAAGGGCTAGATTTAAAGAAAAAAAGAATTTCAAGGCAATAGAATTTGACGCAGTTGATTCAAAGAAATCCAAGACATTAAAAAAATACAAGTTTGATACTATTATAACTATGAATACGTTTGAGCATATTAAAGACGACCAAAAAGCTTTTAATAATTCTTACCAGATTTTGGAAAAAAATGGGAGAATGTTAGTTTTTGTTCCGGCCGGGATGTGGCTATATTCAATCCTGGATTTTGAGGGGGGGCATTATAGAAGATATAATAAGGAAGAGCTGGCTGGGAAAATGAGAAAAGCTGGTTTCCTGATAGAAGAGATATTTTATATTAATATTGCGGGAGCATTAGGATGGTATGTCAACCATGTTTTAAGAAAGAAGAGAATTTACTCTCCCGGCACTTTCAAGGTTTACAATGCGCTTGTGCCTTTGTTTAAGCTATTTGAAAGTTTAGTTAAGGCTCCTTTTGGGTTGAGCTTGATAGCGATAGGGAGAAAAGTTTGAATTAATACTCAATTCCATC
>CAZJEV010000016.1:0-13727 GCA_964545215.1 Candidatus Woesearchaeota archaeon | reverse complement strand
TGCATTCTGGCCCATTTAATAAAATAAAATTAGCTTCTGATTCATTTGCAACTGCCTTTGCCAATAAAGTTTTCCCTGTTCCCGGAGGCCCATGCAAAATAACTCCTTTAGGAGGCTCAATTCCAAGCCTGTCAAAAATCTCAGGATGTCTCAAAGGCAATTCAACCATCTCTCTTATCTTCTTCACTTCATCTGTCAATCCTCCTATATCCTCGTAAGTAACATCGGGCACAGATTCTTCTGCAACATCAACAGATTTAGGATTCAAAATTACCTCTGTACCTTCATTTATAATGCACGCCTGCCCGGGTTGTGTTGAGATTACTACAAACTTTATCTGCTGAAACCCTGAAAATCCAAAACCTGCTCCAAAAAAGTCATTTAAGTCGCCAAAAATATCAGAAAATCCTTCTCCCATTAAATCCCTTCTTCTCTGAACTCCTCCAAGAGAAATAATATCCCCTTTCATGACCGCCCTCCCAAGTAACCCATTCTTAAATAATTCCGGATCTCCTTGCACCATTATTCCTGCTTGAGCAGGAGCAATTGAAACTTTCTGGGCTCCTCTAATAATCGCTTTTTTAACTGCCACCTGCTCTCCGACACTTGTCTTTGCATTCCTTCTAATTAACCCATCAATCCTGATTAGTCCTTCTCCGACATCTGCAGGATAAGCCCTATCAACAATAGCTACTGTTTCCCTTTCTCCTTTTATAGAAATAACATCGCCTCTGTTTAATCCGAGAGCCCTCATTAAATTAGGGTCTATCCTTGCAATCCCCTTATACGCATCATCCTGCAGCGCCTCTACCACTTTTAATCTTACCTCATCATTTGCCTTCATGTTTGCCTCCGGCAAACCCTTGCTTTGCTAAAAGATTTTCTAAATCTTTGCTTCATGTTTGCCTCCTTATCTTTTTTATCTTCATTCTATTTAAACTATTCTCATCTTCATCCTCTTCACTTTTATCATTAAAATCTTCATCTCCGTTTCCGAATCTTAAGCTTAATCTGTCAAAATCCTCAAAACAAAGCCTCACCATATCATCCATCTGCTTTTTCATTTCCTTATGCCTTTCATTAATAAAATTGACAATTTCTTTTGGAATGCTTACCGCATGGCTGTTTCCAACCATTCTTAATTTAACAGAAAAAGTCTTTCCTTTTAACCCATTAAAATGCTCCTGCACATTTAAATCAGCAGGATGAATTATCTTATCCCCGCATTTTAAACATTTAACAGCTCGCAGTTCAAAACCATTTCTATTTATAATTACTGGTTTCATCTCAATTCCGCAATTCTTGCATAAAATCCTCGCATCAAATATATCTGTCATTTTCTAAATTTCTGTAAATCCAATTTAGTATATACAGATTGTATATACCAGACTATTTAAATATTTGTATTCTGCCCCGCGTTTATTTCAAAGATTTTATCTCTATAAGACTTAATCTCCTCCTCAGTTAAATTTGAAATTATAGATAATTCCCTTGATTAGTATAGGTTTTTGGAATTATCTATCACGGAAATTCTGAACAAATATTATACTAATCATCAGAATTTACGATAACTCATTAAGAAAACTAACAAAATTCTTTGCTTCTTTCAAATTACTCTCTACTTCTTCTTTTTTCCCAATTTTCATATAATAATGTGCATCAATTCTCTTATCTTTATGCTCATTAATTATTTTTATTTTATCTGTAAGTATAAAGCTACACGATAAGAGACTTATCCATTATTTCTATCGTCGAGCTAAAAATATTAATTATCCGTAGTTTTATATATTTTCAAGAATCTAATAAAACAGGCATAAAAATTACCGACGAGAAAATTATTGCCTTATTCCATAGGACGTATCTTTCAATATAGTCCACGACGAGCTTTATACTTATCTATTTACTTCACTTCCACCTATAATGTTTGCAACTTCCTCACTTCTTAAACTAAACATAACCTGCCCAACGCTTCCAGCAATGTCTCTCTTAAGAATATCATCAATATACAAATAAGTTCCATCAGACAACCTATAAGTTTCTCCTATTTCCAAAGTGCTAGTAGTCTCTCCATTTATCTCTAACTTAACCTCACTAACACTTAGAAAAGCAATAGAAACATCATATTTATTCCCATTAAAAATAATCTCTTTATCTTCTCCTTCGCTAACGCTATATAAAATATCTCCGCCGCCTTCTCACCCAAGGTCTACAACTTCTTTAGTCTTTATACTAGAAGGATATTTCTTCAAATACTGCTTAAGAATCTCAGCAAAATCCTTGTCTTCATTTGATAAAGATTTGTAGTCTTCTACATACAATAAAACAATTACGCTTCCGCTGGTCCATATCGCTCCAGCGCCGTTGTTCCCTTTTCTTGTGCTTTGTATGAAAAGAACAGCCTCATCTTCTTTGAAAGGGTTAGTATCATAATCTAAATTAAAGTCATTTGATAAAAGACTTGTCATTTTATCATTAAATTCTTCAAAGGCAATTTTATGGTCATATTCATTTACTACAACTATTACATCCTCATCAAATTTTGCATTTTCAATTTTATATCTTCCGGAAGCGCCGTCTTCAAAGCCGGAAAACCATCCGCTTACTTCACCTTCCGATTCAACGCTCCCTTCAACAAAATTAAATACACCAATATCACTTTCTATTATGAATTTTCCAGTTACTATACTTATACAAGCATCATAATTCTTTGAGAACAAGCACTTTATTCTCTGTCCCAAACTAGGCCTCTTATAAGGCGTGCATTCAATCTTTTCTTGCGCTTCTTTGTCTCCCAATTCAACGCATGCGTTTGTATCCCTGCATATCCTGTTCTGCTCTCCCGATGCCGGGCATCTTCTAGGCTCTAGCTTGCACTGAACATTAGGAATACATCCGCTCTCTCCTGTAAAAGCAACAAGATAAATATCTAATTCGTCACTCTGGATTCCACAGGGTAATAAAGCAGGATTGCAGCCCGGAGTAGCAATCACTTCAGGAATTGCTTGATAAAGAGTCTTATACTTCTCATAGCCAGCCATCTCAACAATCACTTCATAATTTCCAGTAGGAACTCCTCTGAATATATACATAGCCGCTGCAGGCCCGCTTACTCCGGGCTCATACTTCTCTCCCCTTGAATTCTGAACATAAATCTTCCCAGCAAGATTGTTAAGATTAAGCAACTCTCCTTGCTCATCATGCAAATAAATTATAAATGAAGTTGGAATTCCTTCTCCTGGCGGCCTAGGAGGCTCTCCAAGAATATCACAGCCCGGCTTTGCTAAAACAATCTCTACATTAGAGATTGTTCCAGTTTGATCTCTGCCATTTATATCTTCAATATATATAGTAATATAATCATCTATAACCACAGATTCTCCTTCAACTAAAGCTTTACTAATATAAACTACTCCTACTCCGTCAACTCTTAATTTTACTCGTGTAGAAGAAATAAATTCAATTGAAATATCATATTTCTTCCCATTAAATTCCACTTCAGAAACCGCTCCTTCACTTATTGTTGCGGCCACAGACGCAGGACATGTTCCTGGCAAATTAGGCAAGCACGCTCCGTTGCTGCACGTAAATCCCGAAGGGCATTCTTGGTCGAAACTAGATATGAAGCCATCTTCAGTGCAGTAATGCTCTCTTATTACATTTCCAGGCAAGCACCCATCAGCGCCTCCAGTTCTTATCCTTTTATCTTTATCATCTGCAAAAACAGACCTAAATCCAAAAGTATGAGCATATTCATAAATATCTTTTCCTCCATCTGGGTCTGAACATAATCCTTTCCTTATGTCATCGCTATATTCTTTGTAGCATCTTTGAGTTTGCTGGTCCCAATATTTATTAGGGTCATTAAGGCAAAAAAATTCATCATCACCGCTGGAAGCATTACCGCTGGAAGTATTGCTTTCTATGCAAGCCCCATCAAAGCATCCATTCGGACAATCAAATTTCTTAGAAGGATTAAGTTCTCTATGATTATAATAAGAGCAAGAATACTCATTTAATGTTTTTCCATCGTCACAAGTATCTTCAGTTATATGCCAGCCATAAAAGAAGTCTGTTGAAACATTATAGAAATAGTTTATTTCACCTTTTTGGGTTAGATTAACACCTCCGTCACTGTCAGTACACGTTGAAGTTGTCACATTTGTCTGATTTGTCCCTGTTCCAGCAGCCAGACATCTCCCATCTCCGCATCCGTATGGGCAAGTAGTAGGATAAGTTATTACCTTATTGTCCTGGCAGTAAAATTCCATTATTCCAGTAGAAGTGCAATAGTCTACTTTATTTACTGTGTGCCCTGTTGTATAATCAATCCCGGAAGTGCTTCCTTTTACATATCTAACAGCACCATTATCAGAATCTGTGCAAGTAATAGTGGTTGTAGAAGTCGTCTGGCTCTTCTTAATATAAACCGTTACAAGATTATTATTTCCTGGATTTATCTGAATATTGCTTGGATGAACATAATTATCATATCCAGAAGCAGTTACTTTTAATTGATAGCTTGCAGAAGGAATGTTAATAAAAGAATAAATGCCACTGCTGGTAAAAACTCCTCTGTAAGTTGTTGAGCTATAAGCTAATGTCACAACAGCATTCTGAACTCTAGAATCTCCAGAAGAGTCCACAACATTTATGCTTATGCTTCCATAATATATGCTGCCAGAAGTTATTGCCCCAGAGCCTCCAACACTTCCTGAAGAGACCTCTCGTCCTGTTATCTTTCCCCCTAGTCTATGCAAAAGCTCTCCAAAGCTGATAGCAGATGCAGCTCCGGAAACAGCAACAACAGAAATTACCAAAAGCGCTGCAATAAAAGCAAAACCAATCACTCTTTTTCTGTCCATTTTAATAACCAGACTAAATATAACTACTATTTAAATCATTCCATCATTGTTGCATCGGGGGCAGGGGGTGAAATACTTGATAAATTACAGTATTTAATTTTGTTTGCTATGAATGTATATTCCATTAAGCATCTGGAAATCTTTATTAATCATGTTTCCCAATTTAATGCATGCAAAATCAGGATTCTAATATCAAATACCAAAAAGCAAAAGCTCTTGAAGTAAGCATTAAAGAAGGCTCTGCCGCAAGCGTTACAACTGGCTTAACAGCTTCTTATATTACCCCATTCGCTCTTTTACTGACGAACGCCAAGGCAATTCACATTGGTTTTTTATCTTCATTTTCCGGATTAATTTCTCCAATTGCGCAATTTCTAGGAAGCAGATTAATGGAAAAATACCACAGGAAGCAAATTGTTCTTTTTTCTGTTTTCTGGCAGGCATTTCTCTGGCTTCCCCTAGCAGCCTTAGCATTTTTAGCATGGAAAAATCTCTTTTCATCTTATTTAATTTATTTTCTTATTATTGTTTATTCATTATTATCAGCATTTTCAGGAATTGGTCACCCTTCCTGGTTTTCATGGATGGGAGATTTAATCCCTTCTGATAAAAGAGGAAAATATTTCGGAAAAAGAAATACAATCATAGGCTCGATTGAATTGGCAATGAATCTTATTGCAGGAGCTGTTTTGCTTTCATTTAAAAAAACAGAATTCGCCATCCTCGGCTTTGCTTCATTATTCATCTTAGCGTCAGCATTCAGATACTTGTCTTTTTCTTATCTGAATAAGCAATTTATTCCTCATTTAAGGCCTATGAAAAGCTATCACGTCCCTTTAAAAGCAATAATAAAAGAAAACAAAGATTTCAAAACTTTTGCGATATACCAATTTTTCTTTAATTTTGCGATAATGATTGCCTCACCATTTTATGCAGTTTACATGCTCCAGGACCTAGGATTCAACTATTTGACTTTTACTCTGGTCATAATGGCGTCATCTGTCTATTATTTGCTTTTCACCCCATTAATAGGGAAAATATCTGATAAATACGGAAATATTCCTTTATTTTATATATCAAATATTTTTCTTGCTGTAAATCCCCTGCTTTGGCTTTTTATTAACAAGCCTCTTTTGCTTATTTTAATTCCGCAGCTTGTTTCAGGAATCGCAAACGCTGCATTTGTAATTGCTTTTACTAATTTCACATATAGCACCTTGCCGGAAGAAAGAAGGGGAACAGGGGTCGCATACGCAAATCTGCTCGTTGGGCTTGGAATCTTCCTCGGCTCTTTAATTGGAGGCATTCTCCTTACTTATCTCCCCTTAAACTTTCTGAAAATTAGCAATTTTTTCTTTGTTCTTATAATTGCCGCATCTTTAAGGATAGGAGCAGCTCTTTTCTTTCTTCCCTGGTTAAAAGAAAAAATAAAAGCAAAGCATCTTCCTCATCTGCATATAAGCATCCTGCATCCCTTTAAATCAATTAATGCCGAGATGGGCTGGCTTAAGCATGTTTTAAAATCCAAATAACCACTGAAATTATCCGTTATATTATACTGCAATTTTGGTGAATCATTTATGTCCTGTGCTGTAAATATCTTCTTTTTCTTTGAAAGAAAACTTTCTTACAAAATAAATCAAAGCTAAGATAAAAACAACAGCTAATATTATAAGCCGGATTTTATTCGGCTTCTTCTGCTCAACAACTTCCTCCTCCGCAGCCTTTTCCTCTTTTATCACGCTTTCATTGACTCCTTTAATTGTTATATTTGCTCTGTTACTGGCTTCATTTAAAGTTACATTTAAATCATAATAGCTGTCATTTGTCAGCTCAAAACTCTTTGTCTCATTTTCTTTCAGTTCTGCTCTCTGGATTTCAGAAGCTATTTCAATTAAAATACTGGCATTGCTTATATTAAGCAATTCCAAATGATGCTTTTCATTGCTTATATTAAAATAAAATCTTTCTCCTTTATTTAAAATCTTATTATAGCCTCTGGCAAGCTCATCCTCTTTGATAGTATAGCCTGTAATAAAAACCCTTCCTCCAATTGTTTGTAAGCTTCTATCTCCTCTGCCGCCTCTACCGCCTCCTCCACCGCCTCCGCTGCTTCCCTCAAAACCTGAATTTCCAAGATTTTGTGAGCCAGCACTGCTTAAGTCAGCACCGCTTAAATTAGAATTATTCATAGGAGGATTTTCAGATTGCTCTTCAGACAAATTAACATCTCTTCCAAGAAAATAAAGATTTTGGACTTCTTCATCCTCCAATGCCCTATTGTAAATCATTACATTGTCAATCATGCCTTCATAATATGACCAATTTCCATCTCCTAAATAACCTGCTCCAAAATAATATGAAAAACTTCCATTGATAGGAATTACCTCCCCACTTCCTTTAATCTCACCATCTAAATAAAAGCTTTCTCTTGAGCCATTAAAAGTTATTGTAAATAAATGCCATAATTTGTCATTTGCTTTTGCATTTATTTGCATACTTTCATTTCCCATTAAGCCGGCCTTTATTTTTCCGTCAGCACTAATATAAATTCCTTTGGCCCATTCCGGGATTTCCGGCGGCAGTTTTCCTTTGCTTACTTTTCCTAGAATCGCTCCATTGCCAGAAGTTTTAAACCACGCAGAAAAACTTCTTTTTTCATAAGAAAATGCAGATTCAGGAATTATTGATAATCCGGAAATGCCGTCAAAAAAAATCGCCGCATTTCCATTATCGCTTACGATGCTTACTCCCTGATTTGAAAATGCATTATTCCCATTCCCACTTTTATCCGAGCCTAAAAAATGAAATTCGTCTCCAAAAGCGTCATAAAATCCTTTCAGCCCATCCTTCACTCCTTGCACACTCAAACACCTTCCATTTCTACATCCATGTTTACAATCTTCAAAAACAAAGGTCATCGTCTCATTTTCGCATAAAAATTCATTCACCCTCTTCTCATCCAGACAGCTGTCAAAAAAGCGCTTATCCATTTCTATTAAAGTTACATTTCCGCGAACAAAAAAATTCCTGCCATCCTTAAATTCAGAAGAAGCATCTGAATCAATGCATAAAGGCTCGGCTAAAACGCCCGAGCTTAAAAAAATTAAAAATGCAAAAATTACCATTTCCCTCATATCTTCAATTTATTTGCATTATATTTAAAATTATATGTTTTCCTTTGCTAATTGCTGATTAGAGCATTAAGAACCCTTTAAACCTTCCCAAAACCACTGTTAATTTAACAGCTCAAAAATTAGGAAGATTTAAAAAATACAAAAAACTAAAAAAAGTATGTTTTTCAAGAGAAAACCCCAGGATTGGAAAAAATGCCCGGTATGCGCCTCTAAAATTTCAGATAAGTACAGCTTTTGCCCTCATTGCGGAAATAATTTAATGAACAAAGAAGATGAGATGAAAAATTTTGGAATGCTTGGAAGAAATGACTTCATCAGCCGCGATTTTCAGGAAATAAACCTCGGGATGACAGATAAGATAATATCCAACCTTTTCAATAATCTTGTCAAAACTTTGGATTCGCAATTCAAAGACATGGAAAAAACAGAAATCAGCGCATTTCCTTCAGGAATTAAAATAAAAATAGGCGCCCCAAGAAAAAAAATAAAGAAGAGTCAAATTTTCCACAAAGAAACTACTGAAAAGCAGAAAGAAAAAATAAGCTCTCTTCCCCGTGCCACTGCAAAAAGCGCAATCAGACGGTTTAGCGATAAAATTGTTTATGAACTCACAACTCCGGGTCTGGCTTCTCTGGATGATGTATTCATTTCCAAACTTGAATCAGGTTATGAAATTAAAGCTCTTGCAGACAAAAAAATATATATAAACAGCATTCCAATAAATCTCCCCTTGCATAGCTTTTCCATAAACAACGACAAGCTTCTTGTTGAATTCAATCATGACAGCTAACCTTGTCTATTACTGATAAGCTGACAAATCTTATGATCCCGCCAAGAATCGAACTTGGGACCTCTGCCTTATCAGAGCAGCATTCTAACCACTGAACTACGGGATCTCTTTTTCTAAAAAATTGAATGTTTATAAATTTAGTTATGCGCCGTGCGAGAATCGAACTCACAACAATGGCTTGGGAAGCCATCATTATACCATTTAACTAACGGCGCTCTAAAAAAATAACAAAATAAGCTTTATTTAATTAACCATTTAACTGACAATTGCCAATTAAAAAAATCCAAAGAAAATAATTATTGCTTTCTTTTTTTCATTAATGCAGTTACAATTACTATTACCGCGATTACTGCAACAACAATTATCCAAAGCCATATATTTCTTTTCTTCTTGCTTTCAGCGGATTCTCCTCCAGATGGCGCGGCTCCGGTTTCCTCTTGGGTTGCGCTTCCGGTTGTTTGCGCTCCGGCAGGAACAATTTCATATATAGACTGAATAGTCACATTTGCCTTGCTTCCTGATATTGAATTTAATTTAACAAGCAAATCATAATAATTATCTCCTGTAACTTCAAACTTCTTGCTTTCTCCAACTCCTAATTCCGCCTCTTGAGGGCTGGAAGTTACCTGAATCTTTGCTTTGTTTGCTGTTACATTTAAAACTCCAACATAATGAGTTTCATTACCTCCTCCGGCTTTTGAAACCAAAACACTTACTCTCTCCAATGGTGCTAATGCTCTTGAATGCCCTGAACTTATTACCTCGCTTTGAAGAGCAATAAATGTTGCTTTCCATGACACAGAAGTTGTTGCACCAC
This sequence comes from Candidatus Woesearchaeota archaeon, assembly GCA_964545215.1. Taxonomy (GTDB): domain Archaea; phylum Nanobdellota; class Nanobdellia; order Pacearchaeales; family GW2011-AR1; genus VGKP01. The sequence goes on along the minus strand of CAZJEV010000016.1, from coordinate 4,121 downwards.
CAGTTCCTCCAGTAGCGCTACTGCTACACGCATCTGTCTTAAATGTTTCAGTTTTAGAGGCGCTATTGCCCGCATAATCCGTGCATGTAACCTTATAAATATAATCTATAGCGCACGATAAACTGCTCTCTGTCAAAGTCTGGGTTGCACCTGATCCGCTTACACTCGCACTGCTTCTGTCAGAAGAGCATGAGCCATCAATCCCGCTTGCATCACTGCCATCAATAGTAATAGTCAATGAAGTAGATGTTGAGCTTTTCTTTGTCAAAGTCACACTAGGAGCAGTAGTATCAATTCTTACTGTTCTTCTGGCGCTTCTGTTTGTGTTGTTATATGTATCAATTGTAGTTACATTGAAATAATGCAATCCATCTGACAATCCAGAGAAATTAGCAAATAACAAAATGCTTGTGCCATTGCTTGCAGAAAGTGATGAATTGGTTGAATTTATAACTGAGTTTGATGAATTATATAAAAATATAGTGGCATTTCTTATCTGCCCGTTGTCAAATGTAGTAATGTTTACAATTGCAAAAGTTCGCGATACATTTACCCCATCATTTTCACTCGCGCCCTGATAAGTAATATTCCCGGGAACAGTTGTGTCATTAATAGTAATATTAATATTAGTTGTTGTCGTGCTGCTTGAATTTACCACTGTAATATTAATCGTATACCTTCCAGGTGTTGCGACACTTGCATTAAACAAAAAGTTCTGTCGGGTGTCATTTGAGACTAATCCTGCAGTATTATTCCAGCTTAAAATATTTCTCGTTGAACTTGTCTCATTTCTAAATTGACCTGTGGCAGTTGTTAAATTGGCTGACAGATTAACACTAAATTCTTGAGGCAGAGTGAAATTAACTTCAGTATAATTGCTTAAATTATTTGTGTTTAGATTTGAATTATTTATAGTAATATTATATATAGTAACTACATCTTCAGCCGCATTGCTTCCACCTGGCGCATTAACTACCACCGCAAGCCCGATAACTAAAGAAGCAAGTATGATAACTCCAAATAAAAACATAAGAAAAATTTTATTTTCTTTTTCCTGCAAAAAAATTAATTTTTTCTTCAAGCATTCACCTCTCCATAATTTAAGTATGACATCAATGTCCTCATTTTTATTAATTTAAAGTAATAATTATAGTATTTAAATCTTCCCATGCTGCCTGCATTTTGTTGCCTATTTAAATTTATATAAATAATTTTCAAAATTTATAATTTTAGTTTATGTTAGAGAAGTTGATAACGGAAAAAACTTCAAAATAATAAGCGCAGCGGAGATATTATTTACTACTTAATAGTTATAATTATTATTTATAGGCAAGTTTTATAAATTGTCTTATATCTCTTTTTCTATGCCCAAAAAAATACAAAATGAACAAAGAGAAAGAGCATGGAAAATGTATGGAGCAGGAAATAACATAAATAGCATTGTTAAATCTATAAAAATATCTTATACTTCTGCATGGGTTCTTACAGAAGGCAGAAGACGAGGTTTCAAGAATTATAGTGAATATCGGGAGCATTTTGCTCAACAGAAAGGTTTCAAGAATCGTAGTGAATATCTTGAAGATTTATATAAAAGGCAAGGTTTCAAGAATCGTAGTGAATATCTTGAAGATTTATATAAAAGGCAAGGTTTCAAGAATTATAGTGAATATCAGGAGCATCTTGCTCAACAGAAAGGTTTCAAGAATTATAGTGAATATCAGGAGCATCTTGCTCAAGAAAGAAGTCAGAGGACAGCAAATCAAGGATTTAGCACTTTAATAAATTCCAGCTTAAAAAAATTAAGGAAAAATCAAAACTGGCTTGCAAAACAGATTGGTGTAAGTAGGCAGGCAGTTTCCCTCTACACAAAAGGTAAAGTGATTCCTAAAAATAAAAAATTAAAATTATTATTTTCTGCTCTTAAGATAAAAAGAAAGCCAAAAAGTCTTGATGAATTGATAGAAGAATAATTTAGTTTACACAATATAGTTTAATTAATCCTATTCGTCTGTTTCTCATAAAATTAAAAATTCAAATCCTGCTTACTTTACAGTATTAAAATCAAACATGTGCTTTTCAAAATCCTGGATTTTATTATTTTTTATTTCAAGCCCTTCTTTTTCTAAGAGCTTGATTTTATTTTTAATTCCGGAAGCAAACCCGCCTATTTTTCCGTCAGCATTGATAACACGATGACAAGGCACTTCAGGAGAATAGGGGTTTTTGTGCATAGCAGAGCCAACTGCTCTGTACGCCTTGGATTTTATGGCTTCTGCTAAGGCTTTGTAAGTTGTAATTTTGCCTTTGGGAACTTTGCTTAAAATTGCATAACAGCGTTCGTTGAATGATTTCATAGTTATAATTTTATTAAACTTTTAAGGTGTTCGTCTATTTCATTAAGGTAATTTTCTTCAACAATTCCTATCTTCTTTATTAATCTCCTCTTATCTATTGACTGTACCTGAAAAAGAAGTGCTACCGAGTTTTCATCAAGATTATTTTTATTAGATTTTTTTATTTCAATCGTATATGGAAATCTTAAAGCTTGTAAATTGGAAGTTAAAGGTATAACAATAATTAAATCTGTTTTTGTATCTGCTAAAATTAAGGCGGGACGCGTGCCTCTCTGCTCTTTCCCTTTTTTAAGAGGAAGCTCTACAATCCAAACTTCTCCCTTATTCATCTTAAAGGCTCTCGTTTTCCCAACGAGAAAGATCTTGCCTGCCTGCTTCTTCCCATGTATCAATTTCTTCTTTTAATTCAATATAATCTTTTATACTCAAAAGATAAAGCTGTAAGGCCCTCGCTACTATTTCCTTTTTACTAAGGCCGAGCTCTTGTGATGCTCTTTCTACTTTGTTTTCAATATCTCTTGAAATTTCTATTTCCATCTTATTTATTTAACTTTAACGTATTTAAAATTAATGTTTCTGATCTTTGTTTTCATTTTTACAATCTTAAAAATTCCTCCAAGGCTTCTGGTATTTCAATTGTGCCGTCATCCGGGGCAAAATGGCCCCTGTATTTTAATATAATTACTTTGGCTCCAAGATTATTTTGGAAAATCTCTTTATTTTCATCTAAGTAGCCGTATGGTTCGTTTGAAGAAAGAAGAACAGTAATCTTTCCTGCATTATTTTTAATTTTTTTAAAATTTATAGGACCATTTATCCAAGGTTTTGCTATTTCAACTACCTCTTGGGATTCTAGGTCTGAAAGATTAAACCATCCTGCAATGAATAAACATCCGCCTGCTTTTCCATTAGCATTTTCCAGATAGCGCATTGCAGTCTGGCATCCAATACTATGCCCAATAAAATATGTATTTTCATCTAATTTTCCAACTAACTTAGCTAAATAAGAAACCCATTCTTTAATTTTTGGATTATCTGTATTAGGCATTTGCGGCAAATGCACTTCAAAGCCTTTCTTTGACAATTCCTTGGCAAGCCAGACAAGCTGGGGCTCTTTTGGATTTCCTCCCCATCCGTGAATGATAAAAACTCGCTTTTTCATCTTAATACGTAATCAGGAACTACCCCAAGTTTAATATATTTATCTCTGATTAGCTTTGGAATGTATTTAAAATCTCTTATTATTTTTCTACAATTTTTATTTTCACAGAAGCATTTCATAGTCCAATCATCTTCGTCCATTGTTGTTGAATAATCCCAAGTTATCTCCTGACCTTTTTTAATATTTTTAATAGATATTAGAAAAACTTTTTTGCCCCCGATTTTAATTCCTGAATTCGGATTACAGGAATGGTTAATAAAATCATCTAGGTCTCCAGATGGCCCAAGATAAAGATTCTTGGTGATTTGTACATAGTGGTCTTTTACTTTGTCATAAGGAAAGGGCAATTCTTGTCTCTTGAATATTTTTCCTTTAAATTCTAATATCTTAAAGCCTTTTTTTATATCCTGAAGCGTAAATACTCCCTGGCCCTTTATAGACTTACGAAGTTCCAATTTCATTATATTAAATAGCGGTAATTGGATTTGAACCAATGATCTCAAGGTTATGGGCCTTGCGAGGACTCCAGGCTCCTCTATACCGCTATAAACATAGAGATGTGGAAGAGCTTTTAAAGCTTATTGTGCTGTAAAAAAAAAAAAAAA
>CAZJEV010000015.1:0-14794 GCA_964545215.1 Candidatus Woesearchaeota archaeon | reverse complement strand
CTATTTGAAAGAAATGGAATTTAGATTTAACAATAGAGATAGCAATTTATTTAAACTGCTATGTAATATATGTGTAAAGAGGGAGGTTTAGTGCCGAATTACATTAATCACCAAATTAAAACTCTATTAATATATAAATTTACTTCTTAACCAAATTGGCAATCTTGTTGGCGTCTTTTTTAATTGCATTAACTGTATCGGCAACTGCCTTTTTCACATTAGAAGCTTGAATCTTCATAATTAAAGGCTTTGAAGGATGCTCTCTTTTCCATGCTGCAAATTCAGCTCCATTTTCATACAAATAAACTCTCAATATTTCTGCAACTGTCAAATTATCAATCTTTAAGTCAGTTTCATTCTTTTCCTGCTTGATTATCTCAATATTCATAAATATCCCTCAAAAAAGTTATTTATAAAACTTTCTGTGAAAGTTTTATTTATTTTTTACCCGCTCTCTGCTGCAATCATTACTAATAACTACTTCTCATCAATAATCTCAATATTATCTCCGATTAGTTCGTCAATATCGGCATCTTTATTTTCTTCTGTGCTTCCTTTCCTATTACCCAAGTCATTCAGCTCCTCCATTTCCTCTCTGGCAGCATTTTCAACAATCTCTCTCATCTGTACATTGAAATCCTGCCCATCCCTCCTCAGATTAACTCCATAATACTGCTGCAGTTTATTAATCAAAACGTAGTCATCGCTTGGAAGGATGCCATTTTCAATCATCTTAATGTCATTCTCCCTCATTCCAACAGCCAAAGCAACCTGCTTTCTGGTCAAATTCAGCTGTTTTCTTCTACTTGTTAAAACCCAATGAAAATTATCTAACAGGCTTTGAATTACATCATTCTTCTGCCTGAAAGATTTTCTGAATTTATCCAGACTAAAAAAATCTCTCTCTCTTTTTTCAAGCTGTAATTTCTTAAATTCTTGGCTCTTCTGCGTACTCTCCTGTACTATCCTTGGTCTTCTCAAAATCATCAATCCCTCTTTAACGGCATAATCTTCAGGCACTTTTACAATTCTTCCGTCATCAATAGCTTCAACAAACCTTACCTCTTGCTTCACCTCATATTTTTCCATGTCATATCTAAACATTTGGCATTTTTAATTATTGCGGTATCAAGGCATTGTAAACTTATCATGATATAAGTTTTATTGATGGTCTTCTTCTTATTAATTTCTATATATAGTGATATAATGTAATTCAGAGTTTAACAATTAATCGTCGAACATCAGATAATTATAGTTTTTAAGAGCCATTCATACTATTCTTTCTAATAAGTTTCTTTTATTAATTTTGGGCATAACTCATTATAACTTGACAGTATCAGGTATCAAAAGAAGCCGGATTATAGTTAACTAGCAAAAATCTTACTTTCAAATTCCTCTAAATTTATTATATCTCTTACTACTTCTTTCTCATCAATTATAACCGCAGGAGCAGATGAAATATTATAAACTCTTGTAACAAGTTCAGTTGAACTCAACCCTAAATCAATAGCTATAGGTATTAACAAAACATCATTCCCGTGCTTTTCTTTCAAATCTTTTAAAATTCTTGCAAATGCCACTTGCTTCCCTCTTATCTTGGTATCCTCGCTCGTATAATTGAACAAATAAACAACTGTATGAAACTTTGCATCACAATCCCTCTTTAATTTTAAGGATTCATCCCAAAGTATAACTCTTAAAAGATCATATCTCTTATGCACTTCCTTTAGCTGGTTGCCGAATTTGCTTGCTGAATCATATTCTTCCATTTTCAAAGCCTCATAGTAAATCTTGTCGGCAAAATCAAAGGTGTTTTTAACAGCAACTTTGCAGTCTAAGTCAAAATCTTCAACAATTCTTCCCCTAACCTGCTCATCCAAAAGATTTATTTCAGAACGAAGTAAATTTAATTCAACTTTATTAACTCTTGAATTTTCCAGAAAAAACCCCATCAAAACTCCTATTCCAAATATAAAAATTGCAAATAATAATGCCTGCCAAAAAGCATGTTTACTGTTTACCATGTGTATTTCCTCATTACCATTTTATACAAAGATGCTATCATTATAGTTGGATAAACTGAAAGATAAACTATAATATAAAACATAAGATTAAAAATATTTGTCTTTCCTAACTTAAATTCTTTCATGATACTTAATACCATGATTGTAAATCCTACTCCTAGTAAAAGAAGAACTAAACCAAAAAAATTTAATATAGATGGTGCAAAGCTGAATTCTTCCAATCTCACAATTGCTGTGCTTGCATAAAGAGAGTATTTTGTTGAAAGATAAGAAATTAAAATCCTTCTTGTTAAAAGATAAATAAAAAGACCCAGTCCAAACAAGCCTATAAAAAGAGAAAAGCTAAAAAATGGGATGATAAAATTCCCAAGCATTCCTTTTCTAAATATTAAATTCTTATATTTGATTATGCATTGCGTCCCCCCTATATTCCACCTAACTCTTTGTTTCCACCAACCTTTGAACTTAATCGGGGTATTCGTATAAACCCTTGTCGCTAAACACATTCTGGCTTTATATCCTTTAGATAAAAGCCTCCACACAATTTCAATATCCTGAGTCATATTCTTAACATCAAATAATCCAATATCAATCAAAACTCTTTTTTTATACAGGGCAAAGGGCCCCGGAGTTACATACACCGAATCAATGCAGTCAAGCAATTTTCTATTAAACCCAATAATAACATATTCTATTTCTTGAAGTCTCTGAATAAAACTTTTAGATTTTTTAGCCATGACTGAACATGTAACTCCCCCGACCTTTTCATCCTCTTGCAAAAAGCCTATCATCTTATTCAAAGCATCTTTTTCAGGAGAAGAATCATCGTCTACAACTGCAATATAATTATATTTTGCACTTTTTATTCCAATATTTGTTGGCTCTGCTGCTCTGCCTGAATTTCTTTCATTTACAATTAATTTTATTCTCTTATCTTTTTTCATATATTCTTTTACAACATATCTTGAATTATCTTTAGACTTATCATCAACAACTATTATCTCAATCATTTCTTTGGGATATTCCAGTTTCAATAAAGAATCAATGACTTCTCCAATGCTTTCCTCTGCGTTATAACAAGGAATAACAATGCTGACAGGTTCAGGCTTTCCTTTTGGATATTTAAATATCCTCTCCCTGTTTGGAAGATATATAAAAATAAACAGACTTAGCATATAAAGGCTGACAAATATATAAAAGAAAAAAACAAAATCTATCCATGTCATTCTTCATTCCCCCATTCCGCCATTCTCATTTTCTTCATTTGTTTTTCTTTCTACCCTGAAATAATCATCAAAATCATCTGTCAATGTTAATTCAGCCGTATGTCCTGTTTTCTTTTTATTTAGCAACCCTGCCTCCACAAATTTCTTCACATGCTCATAACCCTTATTCCCTCTTATTTTTACAAGCACAGATTGTTTTATTGGCTGTTTATACGCAATAATAGCAAGGGTCTCTTGTTCTGCTTTGCTAAATTCAGAATTTCCAGAAGCCAATTTATTTACCATTCCTGTATATTCTTGGGCCACATCCATCTTCCATAAATTATTCTTTTCAACTATTTCAATGCCGGAATTCTTATATTTATCGCATAAATCCTCAAGAATCTTCTTTAATAAAATTGGATTCACTTCTGTCAACCCAACAAGCTCCTGCAAACTCAAAAATCTCCCAGCGATAAAAAGAGCCGCTTCTATCTTTCTCTTATTTTCCTCCTCCCTTTCATTATCAATTTCCTCAATGCTTTCTCTGCTTATTTCCATCTTATTTCCTTCCTTTTATCTGCTGAAAACATCCCTTGTTTTAAAGTTTATGAAGCTCCTCTCTTTATATTTATCATGCTAATTATCGTAAAATTTAAATAAATTCCACTCCCGATTAAGCAATGGAAAATCCATCAATTCCGGCCCGGTCTTCATCTGGATTAAAAACATATATCATCTGGATTGCAATAATCCTTATCGTCTTTCTTCTGTTGGCATATTTCTTTCCAATCCTTCCATGCAAAACCAAAACCATCAAAACTTCCCTGTCTTGCGCTCCTGAATTAGCTGCGAAAGGAGAATGCATACAGGAATCACAAGAGTGGAAATTCTGCTCTCTCAAATCAGCAATTGCTGAAGCCAAATCCTCCCCCCTGGAAATTAAATAATAATAATTTCTACTTAAAAACTAATTTGTGATAAAAAATAAAATAATTTCAGGAAAGCAAACTTATTAAGGCCGCTTCAATCATGGCTGCAACTATCAGCAAAGGCAGAACGATATAAAAAAACACATTCAAAGAGCTAAGAAACCCTTTGATAGCGCTATTTGCTTCTTTTACCTTTCTAAAGTCCATATCAATAATAAAAGAGATAATTCCTGTAAAAATTGTGTTGCCTATAAAAGATAAGATTATAAAAAAAATAATTAGAACATAGCGGCTAAACGCTTCTATATAAATAGGCGAATAATTATTAAAATAAAGAAAGGGTATAAACAATGAGATTATAAAAAAAATAATTGGAATGAGGCTGACAGCCTTGTTCTTCTTCCAATAATGACTATAAAAAGCCTTAACAAAAATAGGAGCTAAATAAATGCCAAGCCTTAATCCCAATCCAAGAGAAATAAATACCGCCGGCAATTCAAACACCCCGTGAGGCAATATTTTCCAAAACTCCAAAATTCCTGTAGCTTCATAAGCATTTCCAAAAACATACCCCAGAACTGCTCCGTTTAATATGGCGCCCCAAACAGGAAATATTCCGAGAAAGATTCCAAGTGTCATCCCTAAAAATGAACTCTGCAGATTATTCCAAAAAATAAAGCTTATTAAATCAAATCCTTTCAAATCACGGCTCTTTTCCAAAATTTTTCTCAACAGCTCATCAAAAAAACTAAATTGCTCAGAATTAAAAAACCCGATTAAAGCCATTGCAAAAAACAATCCAATTATCGCAAATATCTCTACCCTAGATTCCTTGATATAATTCAGGGCTCCTCTATAACTATATTCAATTTTTTTATTTTTGATTTGTTTTTTCATATTTTACTTTTCTAAATCTCATTATCTAAAATGCCTCTCAAGCATTAAAACTTTTCTTTTATATTTAACCCTTAAATAATATCCATACATTATTCCAGCTAAAAATCCTCCAAAATGCGCCACATTTCCAACAGGTAAATTGGCGGCAATTGTTGCAAGCCATGTTATTGCTAAAACCACTGGCACCATTACATAAGCTGGAAGTGAAAAAAATGGAAGAAATATTATGCCGAATCTCAATTTAGGTAAAAGCATTACAAAAAGCCCGGCAATTCCGAATATCGCCCCTGAAGCTCCGACCATATAAATTTCAGGGCTTCCAAAAACCTTCTCCCAGAATCCATATCCAAAATACCCCGCCATTATAACGCTTAAAAAGCCTGCAAAAACTCCCGCAATCAAATAAAACCAAAAATATCTCTTCCTTCCTATTATTCTCTCGCATAAACCCCCGAGAGAAAATAAAGCAAACATGTTGACAAAAAGATGAAAAACATTCGCATGCAGAAACATATGCGTCAATAAAGTCCATAAATATCTCCCTTCTAAAATATGTTTAGGAAATAGGGCCCCGTAATCAATAGCCTGCCCCTTAAAAACCAGGCTGAACATTGCAAATATAAAATATAAAACTACATTTATAAAAATAATCCATCCATTAATACTCATTCTAGAAAAAAATCCCTTCTTCTGTTTCATTTGATAATAATGATAGCTCATTTAACTTAACCGCCACTTTTTGTTTCTATTAATCAATTAGATATTCTTATCAGGTTTTTCGGCATTAAAAAGCTTTTTATCTTTTCTTCCTGCGTTTCCAGACTTTATTTTTCTTACTTTTTTCAAAACTTTTTTTCTTTTTCTTCTTCCCTTCTCTTTCTCTTATTTTCTTCTTTCTCTTTGCCTCTCTCTCTTCCCTCTTCTTTTTCTCCTCGGCCTTAAATTTCCTTTGCCTCGCCTTCTGATCTTTTTCTTGGATTCCCTGCAATTCAACTTCAACTTCTCTTAAGGCATTTTCTATCTTCATAGCTTCTTTTTCTAACAGGGCTATCTCCTTTAAATTATCCTTTAAAATTAAGGCCTCCCCGCATTCAGGGCAGGTATAATCATTTATTAAAGCGGCTTCCTCATTAAACTCCTGCCCGCAATTAGCGCAATAAAAAAATCTTTCAGTTTTTTTTCTTTGGCTTTCCTTATTTATTTCATCCAGTTTCCTGGCTAGATTATCCTTAAACTTAAATAAACTTTTGTTGCGATTTAATGTCCAAAAATAAGTATACCATCCTCCCTTCTTTGTATCTTTTTTCCTCACAAAACTTACCAATCCCTTATCAGCAAGTTTATACAAAATATTTCTTGTCTGATTTATTGTTAATCCAAGTTTTTTAGCGACTAAAAATTCATTTATATTTTTCTTTGAAGCCAAAAGATCTACTATTCCTTTTGCTTTCTCTCCGGCTATGCTTGACACAATATCCTTAAGAAGCGCAATTTGCATATAACCCCTTACAGCTGTTCAATTAAAAATGTTTCTAAAATCTGTCCTTACTCCAGAGTTAATATAAAACTATATAAATTAATTTCTGGATTTACGCTTATGTTTTGGAATAAAAAAGAGGAGAAGAAACTGCCTGAATTGCCCCCCATACAATCGCCTTTCACTCAGATGACTCAGACATCAACTCATGAAGACGAAAATGATGATAACTTTAACACTGCAGAAAAACACTCTCTTCCCTCGTTCCCTGATTCTCCAATTAAAAAGGGATTCTCACAGGCAGCAATAAAAGACGCAGTTTCAAATTCCCATGAAAATGAAAATTCTCCAAATTCGCCATTCTTTTCTTCATCATCAATCAAAACAATTGAAATGCCGCAGAATGCTGAAGATATATTTCCTTCAATAAACTCTGTAAGCAAATTAAAATATTCCCCCGCGTCTTCCTTAATTGATTCCCCTCAAGACTCTCAAAATACTGAAAAAGGGGCCCTAACGATGGCAGAACTCCAGTCTCTAAAAAAGAAATCTTCTTCAGATGTCTTCATTAAGATAGAAAAATTTCACTCTGCAAAAAAAGCGCTTGAAACAGTTCAGCAACAAATAGAGCAAATAGATGAATTATTAAAAAAAATCCGAGAAACTAAATTGAAGGAAGAGCAGGAACTTGCAGCTTGGGAGAAAGAAATCTCAAATGCAAAAACAAAAATTCAAAATGTCAATGAAACTATCTTTGAAAAAACAGAATGACAGAATATATAAAACTTTCAGGGCCTGAAATTATTTATGGCCAAAAAAATCTTCTCCAAAGTCAGCTTTCCTTATTGCAGGCAATAAAGCATTATGCAGCTTATCAGGGATTAAGAAAGTATGAATTGCTCCTTAAAATTTCGCTAAAAAATAAGATAGAACAGATAAAAAAAACTCTCACGCTCTTGGGAAAACTTCTTCCAAAAATAAAATTCATAGAATCTCATGTCAAAGAAACTAAAAAAATTAAAGATGTCTTTGATAAAAAAGACTTTTCTTTAGAGCGGGAAATTGAGCAAATTAGAAAAAAGCTCTCCCAAATAAGATAATTAATCAAACTCTATGATTTAAAGCTAATCAATGTCCATTAAACACTAATTTTAAATATCTCTTTTCTTCTAAAGCTTTATGAAAAGCAAAACTTCTTTCAAAACAAGACAGGATTTAATAATAGCTTATATGGAATTTTTTAAAAATAACAATCATAAACTTCTGCCATCGGCATCATTAATCCCGGAAAATGACACTTCTGTTTTATTCACAACAGCAGGAATGCACCCCCTCGTTCCCTTTTTGCTAGGCCAAAAACATCCTCTAGGAAATAGATTAGCAAATGTTCAAAAATGCCTAAGGACAGATGACATAGATGAAGTTGGAGATTCTTTTCATCATACTTTCTTTGAAATGCTCGGCAACTGGAGCCTGGGAGATTACTGGAAAAAAGAAGCCATTAAAATGAGCTATGAATTTCTGATAAAAACATTAAGACTGGAAAAAGATAAGTTAGCAGTTAGTTGTTTTGCAGGCGATAAAGCGGCGCCCCGTGACTTAGAATCCTCAGAAATCTGGCTTTCTTCAGGCATCCCAAAATCAAGAATTGCCTTCCTGCAAAAAGAAGATAATTGGTGGCCTTCTCCCAAACAAGAGGCCGTAGGACCATGTGGCCCTGATACAGAAATGTTTTACTGGTCTGGCAGTTCAAAGGCTCCTAAATCCTTTAATCCCGATGATGAAACATGGATAGAACTCTGGAATGATGTCTTTATGCAGTATAACAAAACTCTGGACGGCAAATATCTTCCATTAAAACAAAAAAATGTAGATACCGGAATGGGAGTTGAAAGGACTTTGGCAGTCCTAAACGGTTTAGATGATAACTATGAAACCTCAATCTTCCAGCCAATAATTAAAACCATAGAGCAAATATCAAATAAATCATATTCAGACAACAAAAATAAAAAAGCTATGCGCATTATAGCAGACCATATAAGGGCGGCCGTCTTTATTTTAGGCGATGAAAAATCCATCAAGCCTTCCAATGTCGGGCAGGGATATGTTCTTAGAAGATTAATCAGGCGGGCAATCCGCTATGGCGGGCTTTTGGGTATAAATGAAAAATTTGCAACAGGGGTGGCAAAATCAGTCCTACCGATTTATCCGGATTACCCGGGATTACAAAAAAACTTTCCATTTATTATTGAGCAGTTAAATGAGGAAGAAAAGCGCTTTTCTTTAACTTTAGAAAAAGGGCTGAAAAAATTCCAAGAGATTGCAAAAGATACAATAATAACGGGCAAAGAAGCTTTTCTTTTATTTCAAAGCTACGGCTTTCCAATTGAAATGACCAAAGAATTAGCAGAAGAAAAAAATATCAAAGTTGACATTGATTCTTATAATGAAGAATTTAAAAAACATCAGCAATTAAGCAAAACATCAGGAATTTTCAAATCAGGCTTGGCAGATAATTCACAAGCTGTTAAAAAACTCCATACCGCAACTCATCTTCTGAACGAAGCATTAAGAAAAACCTTAGATAAGGATATTAAACAAAAAGGCTCAAACATTACTCCAGAAAGACTAAGATTTGACTTTAATTTCCCAAGAAAATTAACAAATGATGAACTTCAAAAAATCCAGGATTTGGTCAATAAAAAAATTTCAGAAGGCCTGGAAGTTAAAAGAGAGGAAATGTCTCTCAAAGATGCAGTAAAATCAAAAGCCCGCGCAGAATTCGGAGCTAAATATCCTGATAAAGTGTCAGTCTATACAATAGCAGACAAAAAAGAAAAGCAGGGTTGGTTTTCAAAAGAAATCTGCACAGGTCCCCATGTAAGCAACACAAAAGAAATTGGGAAATTCAAGATAATCAAAGAAGAATCAGTCGCTTCAGGAATAAGAAGGATAAAAGCTGTTGTTGAATAACCACGCAAAGCCCAAAACACAATAAAGCTTAAATATCAGTTATATTATTTTATTTTATCAAAAATGTCGCATAGAAACAAAATAATTTATTTTGACGCTTTCAACAAAAGAGGCGAAAGGAATTTTGACAGCTCTTTGGAAGCAAAAAAATATCTTGCTCAAAAAGGCAGAGTTATAACTCCTCCGAATGATTTGGACTCAGAAAAAGGGCTTATTTCTTTTCTTTCAGACAGGCATATTAATATTGCCGTTGTTCTCTCGTATTATCCTCATACAACCTTGGCTAAATCTATCGCAGAAGAAGCAGCTGAAATAGACATACCAGTTCTTTATTTATGCAAAACTAAAAGAAAAACACACTTAAGAATGAGATCCCATGAAGGAGTTAAACAAGGACTTTACAATAATAGGTATCAACTAAGAAGAGCATTAGGCATATTCTTTTCTGACTTGAACGGAAAAAACAGAAGCAAAAAAGACGATAATTATACTAATGTACATTTACACGACTAAAAAATCACTCTAAAATCAAATATGCGAAAATTCCGAAAGCCAAAAATAAAGCATAAATCCCAAACCATCTTAAATTTTTTCTTGAAGCTAAAATATATTTAATCATTAAATGTATCATAAGCAATCCAATTACAAAACTCACCAATGTCCCCCATATTAATTCAGGGGGCAATGTTTCCTTTCCAATTACCAGTATATTTGCTCCGAAAATAACAGGAATTGCCATTAAAAATGAGAACTTCGCAGCACTTTTAGCATCCAATCCTAATAAAAGCCCGGAAGATATAGTAGCTCCCGCCCTTGAAATTCCGGGAATAATAGCTATCATTTGCGCAATGCCAATTAAAAAAGCATCCAAATAACTTGGTATTTTCTTCTCTTTTTTTTCAAAACTTAAAGAAGCAATTATTAGAAAAAGTCCGGTAATTGCAAATCCAATTGCGTTTATCATTAAATTTCTAAAAATAGATTCAAAAAGCTCAAGAAATAAAAAACCTATAACCGCGGCAGGAATGCTTGCAACTCCTATTAATAATCCTAATCTGCCATTTTCACTCTTAAACCTTCCATATAAAAGCTCTCTTATTATATCAACTATATCCCCGCCAAAATAAACAAAAACTGCCATCAAAGTCCCGAAATGCAAAGCCACTTCAAATAATAAACCTCCTTCATAATTCAAAAGATGCTCAAATAACACTAAATGCCCGGAACTAGAAATTGGCAGCCATTCTGTGATTCCCTGAACAATTGCCAAAATTAGAGCGAAAATTAATTCATTTGTCATTTTCTCCTACAAAAAAATGAATTAATAAATATTCCTACAGGCAATTTGCAACAATTTCTGCTAACATAAAAATTTGCACATTTACTTCTCTTAAAATCCCTCTTTTTCAAAAATTAATAAACTTTACTCCCCGCCATTACTTTTAATTCTTCCCTTTATTCTGCATTCCCAACAAAGAGCAGATTGCGCCCCATGAGCTGCTCTCATTAGCTCCAACAAAAGTTTCTCCTCACCAAACTTCTCCAAGTCGTAACTCAAGTCAAACAGCTGGCCACACCTCTTGCATTGTGCTGGCATTGCATAAACTGTTCTTTCCATCTTTTTTTTAATGCTTTTTAATTTATATATTAATATTCAACTAAAATATATTTCTTTCTATACAACTAAATTTATATAGTGAGTCACTTTTCAGAAACAAAACTCTTTAATCAGCAAATAGTTACTCTTTTTTTAAACCCCCTATAAAATAAATTGCGGCTCTTTATTTTTTATTTCTCCTTGGAGTGTGAAAATAATTTCCTTGCTTATTCCAATCCTCTTTCTGTAAGATACATAACTTATCCACTCCATCAACTCTAGTTATTTGGCAGGTAAATCCTCCTATCCCTTCTAAATACAAACCTCCTTCTCTGACAATTTCAGGTCTGAAAAGCCCATATTGAATTCTCATTCCTCTTTTAATTTCAGCATACTAATATAGCTTATGAAAGAATCCTCCTTATTATAGATAATTCCCTTGATTGGGATAAGGTTTTTGGAATTATCTATCACGATAATTCTGGACAAATACCTATTCCAATTATCAGAATTATCAATATAAATCACTCAACATAAATCACTGGCTTTGCTTTCTAGTAAGAAATAACTTTAATTCCTTTTATTCTTTCAAAATGCTTCGTATTTTTGGTAATTATCCTATTAATCTCATTCTTCTGCATTATTCCTGCAATAAATGCATCGTTCTGCTCAATCATTTTACCTTCTTTCATAAGATTCGTTAGAATTTTAGAAGCATTCCTTCCGCACTCGCTGTCAAAAGGCAGGATTTTCAAATTTCCAAAAAACTCGCCTGCCAATCTTTCTTCATTTTCATCGATGTTTTTCTTTTGATGAATCCAAAAATAAACTTCAAACACGCTTAGCTCTGTAGTTAAAATCTCACTTTTATGTTTTTCAATAATGTTGATTGCCTCTTTCTCTCCTCTTAAAAAATCAATTATGCATCCAGAATCAAGGCAAATCATCTATTCAAAAGCTCCCTTGTAGAGCGCTTTCTTAATTTGTATATGTTTTCTTTCATTTCCTTAATTTCCTCATCTTTAACGCTCTTCCAGGCTCCAGCAAAATCCATGATATCTTTCTTCCCTGTTTTTTCTCCGGCCATTTCAGCAATAATTTCATTATAGCTCTGCCTATGATGAATCTTCAATTTATCTAGCAGCCTCTTTGTTCTCTCATCAATCTGTATAGTAGTAGCCATAACTAACTATAGTAAGTTATAATATATAAATCTTTCCCTAATCAAAAGCTTGCTCCCATTCTCAACTTTCCTTTCAGGGACTGCCCAGAACAATCTCGCCATTTCCATTAACAAAGCCCGTTGTAAGAACTTCAGAAAGAAAAGGCCCGTTTTTCCTGGAAATTCACAACTCCAATAATCTGCTATCAATTCCTTTTTGCTATACAATTGAGTAATCTGGACGCTGGATTTCTTTAAGCCTATTTCAGGCCCAAAATCAATTTCAAGCTTGTAGGCGGGCTTCTTGGCTTCCGGAAAATCCTCAACTTTAATTATAGTTCCAACTCTTAACTCCACTTTTTCAAAATCCTTCTATGATATTGTTTCCATTTTATTCAACATAAATTCCCGGCTTTCCGGGCTTTGCCTTTCTAGATTTATTTTCAGGCTCATATTTCTTTTTATCACTTACAGCAAAAACCTCAACTTCCTCAAAAGTCCCGACAACACAACAATAATCCTCCTTATTTGAAAAGGCTCTTTGCATGCTCAACAATATGCTTCTCAAGAAGAGCTTTTTTTCTCTCTAATTCAGCCGCTCTTTTCTTCATCTCCAACCTAACTTTTTCATTATATTCTTTTTCAAGTTCTTTCCTAATTTGCGCTTCTCTTTTTCTCATCTCCCTATTTACCTTGACTTCATCAGCTTTTTGTATTTCTTCTTTCATCTTCTTTGCTAATTCTCTACTCTTGACTTCATCAGCTTTTTGTATTTCTTCTTTCAGCTCCTTTGTTAATTCTCTACTC
Source organism: Candidatus Woesearchaeota archaeon (assembly GCA_964545215.1). Classification (GTDB taxonomy): domain Archaea; phylum Nanobdellota; class Nanobdellia; order Pacearchaeales; family GW2011-AR1; genus VGKP01. The sequence goes on along the minus strand of CAZJEV010000015.1, from coordinate 1,720 downwards.
TCAACCTGAAGCTTTTTCTTTTTTTCTTCAATCAAATGATCAGCTTTCTGCCTTGCTTTCTGCCTTTCTTCTTTGAATTGGTTTGTCAATGCGCTCTTCTCAACTTGAAGCCTTTTTTTGTTTTCTTCAATTAAATATTGTATAACCCTGCCTTTTTCAGTCTCTAGCTTGTTATTTAACTGCTCATTGAAATTCTTTCTTACTTCTCTTGCTAATTCATCATGCACTTTTTTCTTATACCTTTTATGAAATTCTTCAACTAAATCCCTGTATTTTTTGGCGAAAAATTTCTCTCTTGCATCCAAGTCAGATTTTAACTGATTATCCATAACCATCTCTTTTTCTTTCAGCCTTTCTGTTAGCTCTGCCTTTATTGCATTTACAAAATCATCAAATTTTGTGTCAACTAACAATCCAACTCCCGCGTCAATCTTAACTCGTGGCGCACTTACATGCTTATAAAAATCTCTTCTCACTGAATGAAGCTTTTCTTCTAAAACTGGAATGTCTTTCACAAATTCAACTTCTTTTTTAGATAACTGCCTCTTTCCGGACACTTTCCTTTTCTTCGCAATAAGCTTTTCAAGTTGCGCTATTTTTCTTCTAAGCCTTTCTGTATCTTTATGCAACTCCTCATGCTCTCTGCTTTCAGCTTTAATTTTTTTATCTTTTTTTGCCTCTATTTTAGCTCTCAAACTCTTTATCTCTTTTTCAACTTCTGGAATAGCATTAATATCCTTTAATTTAGCTTTAATAATCTCAACATCTGTCTCAAAACCCTTAACATTCAACGCTTTAAGCTCTTGCTTTAGAGCTTCAAGTTTAGCTACTCTATTTGAGAATATTTCAAAATCTTTTTTTATTTCGGTTTTGCTTTTTTTCACCATATAACCTCTTATTCAATTTATTTTAATTAAGTATATTTTTATATCCTTCGGTTATTGAACTTTATATTTGCTCTTCCACTTATTTATCAATCTTTGCATATCCTTAACACTCAATGAATTAAGCTTGGACTCTAAATTTAATGTATCATATCCTGCTTTTTTCCATTCTTCAAGTTTTTTAGACATTTCTCTATCCTTCCCTTCTTTCTTAAGCCTTCTAAACTCTTGGATTCTCTTTTTATGCCTCGCCTTTAATTTTTTAATCTTTTTCTTAACTTCCTTTTTAATCTTCCTGACAGGAACTCTTCTTTTTCTCAATATTCTTTCTTGCTCCAAAAGCAACTCTCTTTGTCTCCGTAATTCCTGAGCATTATATTTCTTCAATTCAACCATAAATTTGTCTCTGTCTCTGATAAGAAAAACAAACAGAACAATAAGTAAAACAAAAAGTGCAAATATGCTTCCGGCTATTAAAATTAATTTTTTATCGCTTGCAAGAACTTCTTCATTTGGCTCAACAACTCTGAAAAGATTGCTTGAGGTTCCTACTGAATTCTTATATTTCACAGATACTGTAATTACATAATTTCCTTCTTTTGCATCCTGCGGGAATGATAGAGTCTTTGTTAATTGCGCCTGCGTTTTAACAACAATATTTTCTGATTCGGAAACTATGGCGTTGCCATTAATATCTAAAATTTTATATTCCAATTCAACCAGAGTTGTTCCTAGTCCTGTTGAGCCGAGTGAAACTAAATCAAAAATTTTTACCTGCGCCACAATTTTTCCTCCGGGAGAAATTTCGCTGTATTCAGCCGGAATATCCAGATTTG
>CAZJEV010000014.1:0-16257 GCA_964545215.1 Candidatus Woesearchaeota archaeon | reverse complement strand
ACAAAAGATGTTGCTTATTTGGGAAGCTCTATAGAAGAAGCCAAAAAAGTTTTGGAAAATAAAAAATACAAAGGAAAGGTGAGGAAAGCTTACAAAACAATTCATAATTTCCTTGAATCAAATTACTGGATAGAAAAAGCAGAAAAATTGAAATTAAAAAAGAATTTCTTATTAGATAAAAAATTGGAAAAGGTTGAGGCGTGCAGAATGCATTATAAGAGTGTTTTTCAAAAACTTGATTATACAACAAAAAAAGAGATTCTAAAAAATTTCATTATAGAATTTGCATTTAATACCGCTTCTATAGAAGGAAATACTATAACTTTGGAGCAGGCAGAAAATCTTTTACAAGAAGGACTAACTCCAGAAAATAAAACATTAAGAGAAATTTATGATTTGCAAAACACTGATAATATATTTTTTGATATTTTAGAGAAAAAAGAAGAGTTAAGCCATGATTTAATTATAAATTTTCATGATAATTTAATGGAAAATATAGATGCAAGGAAAGGTTATAGAAAAACCGATGTTAGAGTTTTTAAATGCTATTTTGATGCAACTCCTGCAATTTATGTCAAAACTGATATGGGTTTACTATTAAAATGGTATAATCAGAATAAAGAAAAACTGCATCCTTTAGTTTTAGCCGCAATTTTTCATCATAAATTTGAGAAGATTCATCCTTTCATGGACGGTAATGGAAGAACGGGAAGAATGTTGCTGAATTATATTTTATTAAGAAATAATTGCCCTCCCCTGATTATACACAAAAAAACAAGAGCAGACTATTTGGAGTTTTTAAGAAAAGCCGATAATAGCGGTCTAACTAAAATGGACAAAAAGAATTATTTTTCTTTAATTCAATTTGTTGCTGATGAGATGATTTTTAGCTATTGGAATATTTTTCTATAATAGCAAAACTAAGAAAATTTAGAGATGAGAAATTAAATTTAACATCGGAATTTAACGAAGTTTTGCGAACATAGATGAAACCGAGCCGAGGCGAAGCACTCCTGGTGAGGTTTCCTCATTATCCGAAGGATTAGGAACTCCCCCCAAATAAATAGAAAAATTTGGGAGAGCGATAGCGAACCTCTTAACCATTGTTAGACAGAATTTTCCGCAGAAAATTTTGTTTCCGTTTCGTTTGGTCGGTTAAGAGAAGTTTTTCTGCGAGGCGAAGCCGAGACTATATGTGCGAAGCACTAAGCCCCCTTCCCGTTTTTAGCGAGGACTCAATTGAAACTAACATGGGATTACTCGACCACAATGGACGAAGATGAATGGGAGATGAATTGCATGTGCAAAAGCAAAAACTGTCGTATAAAAATTAGGGATTTCAAATACCTGCTTAAAGAAATCCAACAAAAATATATAAAAATAGGAATTGTCCCAAAATACATTCTGGAAAACTTTAGGCGAAACCCCGAGTAATATTACGTATAACTGTCTATCAAAGCCTTTTCGCATTTTCATAAAGCCACTGCTTCCACTCTGGGAAAACAAATTCAGATAATGGCAGTCCTTTTTTTTCTCTTATTTTATCGCTTATCTTATGAAATGCGTTATTTGCCAAAGCATTGAATTCCGCCTCCAAAAGCTCTGGCTTATCCAATTTTTCAGCAGCCTCAACAATTTCCTGCTTGCATCTTCCTCTTAATATTATATTATCATAAACTGCTTCCCAATTTCCAGCCCATCCTTTAACAGAAGATGCAATTGATTTAATTACTTCAGACTCTCCGTTTATTAATTCCTGTGTTGGTTCTAACTCGTCCTTCTCAACATTATATTTTAACAAATTCACGAATCCCTTTTCCATCTCAGGATCCTCTTTCCAATGCTTTCTCACTTCTGTCACTAAAACCACCCTTCTCTCAGTGTGCAATCCATCCGCGCTTCGGATAGGGTTTGCAACTATTATTATGTCAGTTGCTTTAAAACTTGTCGCAGGCACTCCCAAATCATTTACAACCCTGTCAAAAACCCCGTAAGGAGAATCCCCATGTATTGTTCCGGCAACAACATTCGCCAGCGCTCCAACTCTCATCGCTTCATAAAGCGCTTTAGCCTCAAGGCTGCGCACTTCTCCAACTATTAATGCAGAATCTCCTAATCTTAAGCTTGTTCGTATTCCTTCTGACGCTTCTATTTCAGTGCTTCCAGAAACTAATGCGCTTCTTACTTTCATCCTTAAAATGTCATAACCTAACTTTCGCATTGCATCAACAGATAACTCAAGGGTGTCTTCAACAACTACAACTCTTACTTTAGGAACCACCTCAAGCATCAAACTTCCCAATAATGAAGTTTTTCCGGAACTTCTGGTGCCTGCAACCAAAAGCGTCCTATTTCCGTCTATTAAGAAGCTTAATAGTCCTGCTGTAAAAGAATTGAGCATTTTATTTTTAATAAAAAGCGGGAGTGTCCAAGGCTCATCTCTATGCCTCCTAAACGCATATGCAAGTCCTGAAGGAGACAAAGGCTCTTTTATCGCGGCAACTCTCGCTCTTATATTTCCAAAAACTAATTCGGTATCTAATATAGGATTTGCTTCGTCTAATGGCCTTCCGGATTGAAGCCTTAATTTAGCCGCCCATGAATCTGCATCTTCAAAGCTTGGAATAATGTTTGTAACACACTCATCATACTTTTGATGCCTCACAAAAATAGGATTTTGCGAGACTGGCGCATTTAATACAACATCCTGCAGATTTTTATCCATTAAAAGCACTTCTATTAAGCCAAACCCAATTGTATATCTTACTAAAACCCTGGCAAGTTTCTGCAATTCTCCATGATTAAGATAAATCTTCTTATGCACTGCAAGCTCATTTACTAAATCTCTTGAAACATTAAAAAAAACGCTTCTCGTTTTTTCCGGATCTGTAAACTCCTCCGCTTTTGGTCTGTGCTCTATCAAAACATTCCTGGCTAACTGCAAAAGCAAATGCTGCTCCTCACTTAGAGAATATTCAGGAGGCATTATATGATAAAAATATTTTGTGTCATTTTTCCTCTTCAATATTGTAACAATGCTTGATTCATACTCGCCTCTAATTTCGTACTGGTCAACTAATTCAGAATCTTTCGGCAATTGAGCTGTTAGTCTGGTAAAAGTAAAATTCGGCAATACATCTGCTCTAAAAATAATTCTGTAAACTTCCCTGTCCCCAAAGCCGAACTCTCTGGCTTTTTCTCCATACTCTCTAATTAATCTGCTCTCCTCAAGTAATCTCAAAAAGCTTTCCAGGACTCTCAAATAAGTCTGCTTTCCTCCGGTTTGGATTGCTTTTATTATTTCTTCTCGTAACTCCTTAACTTCCCTCCCGAGTTTGATATAACATCCAAGCGGATCCTGTCTTAAAAGAGTAAGAAAATAATTCATTTCCTCATACAACTTAGGCACATTACCATATAATCCAAGCTTTGCAGGAGACAAAACGCTCTCTTGTTTTATCATATAATTTAATATCCTCGCAATCTCTCCCAGCAATCTGATTTGCTCAAAAGGATAATGAAAATTTCTTTGCTGGACAAAAACAATCTTTGCCACACCAGGATTTTCAGCCAGCAAATCAACTACTCTGGCCATTATTCCTGGATTGTCTGCAATGCTTGGAGCAAAGGGAGCTCCCAAAAAATTAACATATAAAATCTCCTCCCCGTGTTTCCTCTCAAGTTCAGTCGCATAAAGTCCTGCTCCTTCTTTAAATATCATCTCTCTGCCTCTTATAATCCTGTTAATTATTAATTATATATATTTCTATGTTGCAGGACACAGAGATTTTTCACTTCCTAAATAATAGGTTATATTTTATTCTAATTATCTTTTGTAGTATAACTATAATCGGTTTATTAATATTAAAGAAGTTTCAATAGAACGATAATAAATCTAAACATTTCGCCTTAGAATATAATAACATACTAATGAAATATGTCATGAACCTACACAACAAAAACAATCCAAATAATTTTAAACCCTTTTGCTCTAAAAATGCTATGCCTCAAGACACATATCAATCGCAATTTTCACAGGATTTAAACTCCAGATTAAGAGACTCTGAAGAAAAGCTCAGGTTATTAAAAGACCGCCTTCTTCTGATAGGCCAGTCTTTAATAGAGGAAAAAGAAAAAACTTCTAAAGAATTAAGAGAAATAAAAAGCTCACTCCTTCAATTAAAAGAAGAAAATTCCAGAATCAAAGAACTCTTGGAAAGAATTACTGAACAGCTTTCAAGTGTTGCAAGAAAAGAAGAGCTCTCTATCCTGCAAAGACAGCTGGATTTATTAAGGGACAGTAAAAATAAGAAATAACTCAAAACCATATCCTGACTGATAACAAATCTTCTAATTTCAAGCATAATCCCGGTTTACAATACAGTTATATAACAAGAATTAAATACTATATCTCATTCTAGTAAAGAGGCGATATAAATGGGCACATTAGAAGAAATAAAAAGAATGCAGCACGAAGGCAAATCAGAAAATGAAATAATGAGTTTTCTTCAGGGCCAGGGTATTCCAATGGATGAAATTCAGGAATCTCTTGCTCAAGCAAAAATAAAACAGGCTGTTTCAGATGCAGATGTTTCAGATGAGCAAAAAATAACTCATTCAGCCCTTTCTGGTCAAAGCATGGAGCCCTCGCTTTTAACTTCTCAAGACTCTCAAACTCAGGAGCCCTTTCAGCAGCCGGAGCAAGAGCAAATTCCAGAGCAAGTCCAGCAATATCAGCAAGTTCAAGGTTATCAGGAGCAAGTCCAGCAATATCCCTCTTATGATTCATACTCAATTAACGCTGACACAATTTCAGAAATTGCAGATCAAATTGTTGCAGAAAGAATTTCTTCTTTAAGAAATAAAATAGAATCTGCCCTGGACGTTAAGGCTTTATTAGATTCTAAAATTGACTCTCTTGATGCAAGGCTTCAAAGAATAGAAAAAATCCTGGACAGACTGCAATTATCAATCTTACAAAAAGTAGGCGATTACGTAACAAACGTTGAAGACATTAAAAAAGAATTAATAGAAACCCAAAAATCCTTCAAATCTCTTTTAGCCCAAAAATCCTCTTCGTCTTCTGACTTTAAAGAATTAGAATAATCTCATTGCCAATTTACTTCGCCTTAACCAAAATCCAGCTCACTAATGCTCCTAATCCAATAAGCAAAACAGCCCCTGCAACCCTTGGGGAATAAAGCCAGCTAGTAAATCTCAATATTTCTGGATTGCTCCCTTCAGCATTAGCTCCGGGAAGATAAGGATTTAAATATCCAAAAAATACTATAAACGCAGTTACTGCAAAAACCACTATCAGCACAATAGCAAATACCTTCCCGACTCCTTTTTGAAAATCTTCCATCTTCCCTATAAATCCGCTCATTAATAAAACTAAAAACAAGCACACAAACACGACTGCAAAAGCTGGAATCACAGTTAATACAAATACTCTTGCTCCAACAGCAGAAACAAAAATCGCGGCAATAAATATAGAAATAAATGCTCCCATCCACTTATCCTCAACCAGCTTAGAAGCCTTTAAAGCGACATAGCAGATTATCATTACAATTAAAAAGCTTAAAATTGGAAGAAGATATTCAACTCCTGATACATCTGCTTGTACCATTTTTCTATTGTCTTAAAGGCGTTATAGGAATTGTAATTCCTTTTCCTGGTTTTGGCTCGCCGCTTGCAACAGAAAGGGCAATTATGACTCCAATCACCGCAAGAACCCCGATTATCACGCCCGTATAATCATTCCAAAATCTAAATGATCCAAACCAATTTAATTGGTCAAAAGCATTATACAAAACTATTATAGCAACAAATGCTCCCAATGTATAAAAAACAATGAGCCAGCCCCCCAAATGCTCCTTAGGAATGAATGCCGCCGTTAATATTACCACAACAAGTATAACCGCAATTCCAACCCCCAGCCTCGGGAATACCTGCGCTAAAAATTCAACAAACCCAAACCTCAATGAAAGAAAGGCAATAGCCAAAGCAATAAACAAATTAATTTTCCTTTCCTTTGTAATAAAATTACTGGATGTTAAAAGGCCGAAAACAACGGCAAATATAAGAAGCAATGGCAGCAAATAATCAAATATACCGTAACTTTCCCATTGATAAAGAAGCGTTGATATATCATAAGCCATAACTTACTTATTTTCCCTTTATTTAAATATGTTTCTCTTCCTCAGGCTGCGTCTCCCATAAACCAAATTTTTGTTGCTAAAATATATCAACACTATTTCTCATTTCTTGTTTTCTCATTTCTTGCCCCTTCCCCAAACCAAAGCGCCGCGCCTACTGCAAGAATTATTACAATAAATATGACATTAGTCAAAACTCCGCTTCCCGCCTCACCGATAAATCTCTCTGCTAATCTGTCCCATGCTCCGGTTATATACAGAACCGCTATTACTAACGCAATAAAAATAATTATTCCAAATACAACTTTAAGCCATTTTGGCATGTCAAATTCTCCTCCTTTAAACAGGCTCCCAAGAAGAAGCATAAATACTAATATAATAACCAAAGCAACTGCCAAAAATGGAATCAGCCTATTAATTACTTCAACCGCATTTGCAAATGAAATAACAATTAATCCAATAATCAAAGCAGCTATGGCATCAATCTGCCTCTTTCCCTTTCCAAGAATTTCAGTTTTTTGTAGTATTGCAAAAACCAAAACAAAAATAAGCAGAAAAGGCAGAACTGCATTTAACGCAAAAGGGCTTGAAAAAATAGTCTCAACCATCTTCCTTAAATCATTTGCATATATTTAAATCTTCCTTAAAGATTTAAATTATCTCCTTTTTACAAGCAAAATCCCTAAATTAATCAAAACAACAATAAAGAAAGTTATTATTCCTTGAATCACAAAAAAGAAAACGGTTAAGCCTGCTTCTTTTTCTGAATAAGAAAGTAACCCTGCAGCAATATACCACCAAAATACCGACATAATAGCATAAGAAACTGGCAATATCAGGCTTAAAAAGTATTGTCTGAAATTGATGCTATCTAATTGATATCTTACGCTAAGATAAATAACCAGTAAAGGCATTACAAATAAAGTAAGCACTGCTAATATAGTAAAAGACATTAATTTTTTATCACGACAAAAAAATATCATTACTAATTATCAGAAATAAAATATCAATTATCGTATGTAAAAACCATTGTTGGAGATAATTATCTGTTATATTATACTGCAATTTTGGTAAATCACTTATGTCCCGCGCTATAGATAATTAATCTCCCGATATTTTTCAATCCTGTGCGGTAAATTGAGAGAATCATCCGGCATTGACCGCTTCTTATCTGACTTATCATTTATGGCCCCAATAATAACAAGACAAATCATTAAAATAACTAAAATTATATGCAAAACAAGAAGATATTTTACAAGCTTATTTAACATGAATTATTAAACCAATTCTTCCCGGCTCTCAACCATTTCATTTGATGAAGAATCAGATGAAACATCAATTGATTCCTCTCTCACAGGCAGTGAGCCTTTATTCACAACCATTACATCGCCTATTGCTTTTACGAACTGATGCGGTATAATAACTCCCCTTGCCCCTCCAAGAACGCCCGCAAATCCGCTTCCAACTCTTATTTTCCATCCTTCTATCTTATTATCAACTAAATTTACCTCTTCAACCTGGCCAAAAAAGTCGCCGTCAGAAGTATAAACCTTCTTTCCTATCACCTCACTCAGATTTTTTATCCTTAACATTAAAATTCTTATTTTTTCTACTATTTATACTTTTTGCTTCTCAAATCACTTCATAAAATCTGGTTTAACATTTATGATAATGTTTGCCATAATCTTTATATAAACCCCTATATTAAAAATCAAATGAATATCCGAGAATTTACCCACATTATCGCGGCCATTATCATTCTTTTTATAATAACTGCTTTTCCTCTAGTTTCAAAAAATTCTTATGCCCTTGTATTGCCTTCTCTTTTCTTTTCTATAATAATCATCGTTTTAAATGTCGCAGCAAAAAAATTTACTGCTTACTTATTAGATTCAAATGTAGAACATGAGCTTTGGACTTTTAGGCGGTTTGGCTTAAAGCCGTATCATCATTTTAAAAAAGAAATTCCTGCGGGAATAATTTTCCCGATATTCTTCTCTCTTTTTTCTCTGGGCTTGTTAAAAATTCCCACACTTTTAACATATGAAACTAGAGCTTTAAAAACCAGGGCCGCAAAAAGATTTGGATATTACAGCTACACTGAAATCACAGACTGGCATAATGCTCTCATCGGCGCTTCTGGAATATTAATAGTCCTTCTCGTTTCTATAATAACATATTTCCTTCCTCTTGATTTAGAATACCTTGCGGGAATTGCAGTCTTTTATGCCTTCTTTAACCTTCTTCCGCTTGGAAAATTTGATGGAATGCAGATATTCATGGGTTCTAAAATCCTTTATTCAATTTTAGCAATTATAACCCTTATCTTCTCGCTATCCGCTCTCCCATTTTACCTTTTAAATTATTGATGCAAAAATAATTAATATTCAATTTTATTCAAATCTCATGCCTGCCCAAAACATCAAACCTAGAGATTATCAAAAAGCCATTTTTGAGACTGCGAAAAACAAAAATACTCTTGTAGTTCTTCCAACAGGTCTGGGCAAAACCCTGATTGCCCTGCTTTTAGCAGTTGAAAGAAAATATAAGTTCCCCGAAAGCAAAATTCTTTTTCTTGCCCCCACAAAACCTTTAGTTGAACAGCATATTAATTATTTTAAAAACCATCTTCCAGAAATGTTTGCATCACTAGAATTATTCACTGGTTCTATTAACGCCGAAAAAAGGCAGAAAATATGGCAGTCAGCAGAAATAATCTTTTCAACCCCTCAATGCATTGCAAATGACTTGCAAAACTCTCTTTACTCTTTAAATGATGTTTCATTATTAATAATAGACGAAGCTCATCGCTGTTTAAAAAATTATGATTATACTAAAGTTGTAGACTTTTATAAAAAGCAAGCCGACAATATCAGAATCCTCGGATTAACCGCTTCTCCTGGCCATGACTCTGAAAAAATCAAGCAGATTTGCTCCCATCTGAATATAGAAGAAATTGAACTCCGCCACAGAGATTCAGAAGATGTCAAGCCTTATCTGCAAACCCTTGATTTCACAAAAATAGAAGTTCCTTTCCCAAAAGAATTTATTGAATTAAGAAAATTATTAGAAAAACTCTGGGATGATAAAATTGAAAAAATAAAAAACATGTTCCCAAATCTATCTCCGATAAACAAAATAACTCTTCTTAAGCTTCAAAATAGTCTTTCCATTCAGGCATCCAGAGGAAACTTCCGTGCTTTTTCAGGCCTTTCATTAACAGCACAGGCAATTAAAATTTCCCATGCCCTGGAGCTGTTAGAAACTCAAACCCTCTCCTCTCTTGACAATTATTTAAAAAATCTCCAAGCTCAAGCAGAACAGAAAAAAAGCAAAGCTGTCCAATCAATTGTAAAATCACAGGAATTTAATGCGACCCTCATATCCTTAAAGCAGTTATTAGCGAAAAATACCGAACATCCAAAACTCCAGACCCTTTCATCAATAGTTAATGAAGAATTTAAAAACAATAACTCAAAAATAATCGTATTTACTCAATTCCGAGAAACAGCCTCCTTAATTGTAAAAAAACTCTCTGAAATTCAAAACATTCGGGCATCAATTTTTATAGGTCAGGCAAAAAAATCCACTTCATCCGGTTTTTCCGGATTATCTCAAAAAGAGCAAAAATCAATTATTGAAAAATTTAAATCTGGGGAAATTAACATTCTTGTATGCACCTCAATTGGCGAAGAAGGTCTTGACATCCCTGAAGTGTCAACAGTAATTTTTTACGAGCCAATTCCAAGCGCTATTAGAAAAATCCAAAGAGCAGGTAGAACCGCAAGATTATCTCCCGGAAAACTAATAATTCTTGTCACTCAGGATACCAGAGATGTTGCTCATCACTATGCATCCAATGCGAGAGAAAGAAAAATGCATAAAACAATTCATGCAATAAAAGAAGAATTAAAACTTCAAAGCAAAAAACAGGGAGAACAGCAAAACTCTAAATCAAAAACCCTCTTAGACTTCAAATAAACAAAATAAAAATAATGGCTATCAAATCCTGTCTTAAAATCTTAGAAAAAAAGAAGATTATTTCAAGAAGTCCAAATCCCATAATACCATTTATATTAACAATTATTATCTATATGCTTTCCCTTTTATCTGCCCAGAAAAATATTCTTTTGTCAAATACCCTCTTTATCCTTTCGTTCCTAGCCATGATTTTCTCAATCCTGCATTTCTTAATCTTCAAAATCCTGACTTCACCATGACCTTTTTTCAGCTCTTTTCTAAAGAAGTTAATGTGGCCCGATATCCTAAAACTCTGGCTTGTTCCTCAATATCATTTTTAGTCTCCCTTCTCAGTTTCCAGTACTTATCAAAATAATGCGAATGAATGCCTAGCACTCTTATAGCAGCCCTCTGAAACGTCCATGCAAAATCCTCATAAAGAAAGTTGATAATAGCGGACTTACTTCGTTTAGCTCTCTCCCAATAAATATGGGAAATATCTTGTAAAAATCTAGCTGTTTTCATAGTCATTTTTTCTCTTTCTTCTAATCTATATAATTTTTCCTGCAAATCCATAATAAATTAAAAGCAATATACTTTATAAATAATTCTACCCAATTTCTTGCATGACATTTTTCAATATCTTTTCAAAAAAGAAAGAATCTCCCTCAATTAATGAATTGAAAATCCTGGTTGATTACAGAGAAAAAAATTCATTAATTCCGTCAGAATTATCAAGTTTAGGATTTCAAATAGAATTTAAGCATCTTCCGATAGCAGATTATCTAATTAATAATATTGCAATAGAAAGAAAAACGATTTCGGATTTTAAATCCTCAATCATCAACAAAAGAATTTTTGAGCAAATTAAAAACCTGCAGCAATATCCAAAATATCTTCTTATTATAGAAGGCGTAAAAAACGAAGATATTTACACATTTGGTATGCACGAAAATGCATTTAGGGGCTCTCTTCTCTCCATGTCATTAGAATACAGAATTCCAATTATTTTCTCACAAGATGAAAAAGACACTGCAAAATATCTTTCAATCTTGGCAAAAAAGAAACCCTCATCTGAAACTTCAATAAGAGCATCAAGAATTTTAATGCCGAAATCAGAGCAGCAGCAATTCATCCTGGAAGGCTTTCCCCATGTAGGACCGATAAAAGCAAAAAAACTTCTTGATAAATTCAAATCTCTAAAAAATATTTTCAATGCGAGTGAAGAAGACTTAAAACAAATTTTAGGCAAGCGAGCAAAAAACTTCAAATCTCTCTTAGACTAAGATAATTAACGACCCACTAAAAAATACCTAACATCAATCACATATTTGCCTTCTTGATTAACAATATCCCCATAATGTATATTCACTCCGTTTATTTTTCTTTTTGACAAATAAGTTTTCATCCTTACTGATAATCCTGATAAAATCTTATCATCGGTCCAGCATAAAAAAATATTCCTCTTAATTCTATTCTCATCACAAGTATTAACATAATCATTAACAAATTCCTCTGCTAAATCATCCAATGTTCTTTCTTTTAACTCATTATCCATCAAAATCCTAAACTGCCTTAAAGGCTTATAAAAATATCTGCTCTATAAAGCATATTTTCAAAAACAAAAAACATATAAACCTGAAGTTTCTTTATTTTCTATATTTCTCTTCTTTCTCATTAATTGATAATTATATCTCGGCCTCTCCCCTTGTAACATCTTCTACCATTTCATTTACTTCTTTATCTATAACCATATTCCTCAATCAAGCTATAATCAGGCCCTTTTTCATTTAGCTCTGATTTCATAAGTTTAAATTTATCAACTTTAAAATTAATTTCCTTTATTCCAATATTCCTGACGTATCTGATAAAATCTTTCTTGTCCTTAACATATCCCACACGAGCAATTGTCATATGTGACATAAATCTCTCTTCCTTCTTAAAGCCAGCCATAACCATAAGCTTATCAATCTTTTCCTGCAATTCAAAAATCCCTCCTCCCCCAATTTTAACCCAGACAATTCTCGGATTTCCTCTATGGCTAAATGCTCCAATTTCAGAAACCCTGGCATCAAACCCTTTTATTTTAATCTCACTCAATTTTCGCCTGACTTCATCTAATTTCACATCATTAATCTCGCCCAAAAACTTCAAAGTCAAATGCAAATTTTCCAATTCAGTCATCTTCCCTGTAAAAACCTTCTTTCCCAAAATTCCCTGAACCCTGGCGACTTCCTTTATAACCGAATCAGGCACCTCAATGCATATAAATGCCCTCGTCAATTCAGCTTCTTTGTCTTTATCTGCTTCATTAACCATAATCACTTTTATATTGTTTCTTATATTTAACCTTTCTTATAAAATTTTATTCAACAATAGATTATAATTTGTATATTCAAAAATATATAATTTTATAAATCCTATTTAGAAACAAACCATTATTATCTTCAACAACGACTTTTAACAATCGGACATTAGCTAATTTATTCTTAAACTATTTTTATTTTTTATATTGAAGATCCTACATCAATTTAATTTATCATCGGCAAGACTGTAGGTATTACGAAAGAATTAAAAACACATATTCATTTTGGCACAATCGCCGCCGTGCTGTATTTCTCAATTAAAGATAAAGCAAGCTCCTTCACCTGCTCTAATGTAACTTTCCTTATATTTTTCTCATGCTCATAGTATATATCGGCCTTATCAGCCAATTCCGCAAAAAGCAATTCAACCATTACCCTGCTGCTTTCTTCAGATGATACCTTTCTAAGTCCAATTAATCTCTCCTTTGCCTCATTTAGCTCTATTTCAGTCATATTTTTCACATTTCCAAACTCTTCCAATATAATTTTCTTAACTTCAGAAACAGCTTCTTTCATTGTCCCGACATAAATCTCATAATAAGAGTAATTTCTTTCCGCATTTATTGAGCTCTGGACTGTATAAGCCAGCCCTTTTTCTTCTCTTATTTTTAAAAATAATTTAGAGCTCATTCCATTGGCAAGGTAAGCATCTAAAACTTCCAGCGCATAATAATCCTTGTCTGTTATTAAAGGTGAATGAACTGCAAAAATAAAATGCGCCTGGTCAATTCCCTGCCTTTCCTCAGTTGTCTCTGCATTTTTCTTTGTAACTTTGCTCTCTTTTATTTTCCCGCCTATAAAAGAAAAATTCTTCTCCAAATACTCGTAAATTTTGTCAAAATCCGCATTCCCAACAATTGTAACAATGTAATTTTCAGGGTTATAATTTTTCATGAAAAAATCAAAAACAAAATCTCTTTTCAGCTCGGAAACACTCTGCTTGTTTCCTATAATCCCGATTCCGAAAGGCTCTTCATACAAATTCTCAACAATTTTCTCATGCACATTTCTCATTGGGTCGTCATGATACATCTTAATTTCCTCCAAAATAACTTTCTTCTCCTTCTCAAACTTCTCAGACAAGAAAGTCGGATTTTTTAAAATATCAATTAAAATATCCAACCCTGAAAAAACATGCTCACTAGGCAGTTTAAACCAGAATGAAGTTATCTCATTTGCGGTAAAAGCATTTAATATCCCGCCCCTCTTTTCAATTTCCTTGCTTATATCCTCATGCGTTCTTGTCTTTGTTCCGGTAAAAACCATGTGTTCAATAAAATGCGCAATTCCCTTTATCTCACTCCTCTCATCTCCCGCCCCAAACCTATTGCTGATGCTCAAAGCTACAACAGGCAGCTCCCTCTTCTCCATTATCACGCTCATTCCATTTTTTAGTTTCTTTCTTAAAAATTTCATGAATTCTTTAAAAAACAGGGGTTAATAAATTCTATGCTAATTTATTAATAAATAATGCAGGTATAAGGAATAAAATTGCGAATACAATATTTGTCATAGCTCCTAATAAGTCTTTTACCTCCCGTTTTGAAAATTTCATTTCAATTTTCTTTTCAAATCTTCTAATTTAGGAACACCGGTAAATTCCAACTTTCCATTTATTACAATACCAGGTGCAACTAGAATGGGATATTTCTTCAGAAACTCTGGTTTTTTTGTAAAATCAATAATGTCATACTTTACTTTTAATTTGTCTAGCATTTTCTCAACTTGAGAGCATGTTGTACAGAGGGGCGTTGTTAGTATTTGTACTTTTACCATTTTAATTTTTAATAAATTGCTTTGGATTTCTTTCAAAAGCCCATTTGCATGTAGGGCTACAAAAGTAATATTTTTTGCCTTTATAGGTAAAACTTTCTGCTTTTTTCTCATCTACACTCATCTTGCATACTGGATCTTTTTTCATTTTTCTTTCAACCTCTTTTTTTATAAAGATACCAAATAATTGGTGTTATTATCATTAAAATTAAAATATAAGGACCTAACCATTGTGGCACTGCATTGAGTACTGGGCTAGTTTCTGTATTTAATCCTTCTGCTTCGGCAATTTTGCCGCCTGTTAGACTACTTAAAATATTGTTCCATCCTTCGTGGAACATGCTTCCCTCAAACCAACCACGGAATAGACCTGATGCTACAAATAAAAATGCGCCAATAATTATTAACGCAAATGCTGTCCATTTTCTTATGCTTTTACTTTTCTTAACTAAAGTTTGTGTTGCATTTATTCCAAATATTGCTATTACAGTTAAAAATATTAAGGGCAGCGCCCTGCCTATACCATGAACAGCCATTAAAGACCAGCCAGTAAGCACATTGGCTGAACCTATTACATAAGCAAGCAAAACATAAAATGCTGGATTTGGACATCCAACACCAACATTAGCCAAAACTAAACCAAGTAAAAATACCTTAGCATAATCACCTTTCTTTTCTAAAAATTTAGGAAGAGGCCCTACATAACCGGGAATTTTCATCTTTATCAGACCTAATTCCACTAATCCAAATATGAAAGCAGCCCCGCCACCAATAATCCCAGCAATAATATTTGCTGTTAATAGGCCGGTAATGCTTCCAAGGTATGAAAATACTACTCCATAAATACTAAATGTAATCATCATTCCCAAACCAAATAACAAGGACATAACCAAAGCCTTCTTGGGACTTTCACTCATCGCAATTGGTATAACAATAAATGCTAAGGGTAGAGTGCATGGAAGAAAGATCATAGATAGGCCGGCAATAAAAGATAGCGTATATCCCACCGTTTGGTTTGGATTAACAAAAAAACTAAATATTCCAATAGTTATTATTGACAACAGAATAAAAGCCAAGGCAACCAGCCAGAACTTAAAATTTTTATAACTTTCCATTCAGTTTCTTCTTATTTAGTTTATCTTTAATGTATAATAACACTGACATGATTATAAAGCTTCCTCCAACAATCCAAAATATAGTTGTGAAATTTTGAAATTGCTGAAAAGGAACACCAGCAATAATTATTCCCCCATTAAATAAAAGAAGATTTTTTGAAATACATTTGCTTTTGAAGTAAAATACCATAGTTACTCCGAATAATACAACTGCTGCTGTCCAAAAAGGAATAGCTACTTTTGTTAAAAAAAGCAATGGCATTCCTACAAGAGTTATTCCGATAATTGAGAGTAATGCAATAATTCCTAAACAAATATTATGACAGACTTGATATCCTCCAAGAAAGCCCATTACTCCAGAAGCACTGCTTGTTATTGATAAAGATTTTTCCTTGATGGAGTTATTTTTTTCATTGCTGCCTTTGCTCATTTTTAATGTTTTCCAGCAAAATCTGTTATTGAATTTAACTCTTCTTGTGGGTTGCCAACACCATCTGTAATCAAAATTTTATCTAAATCATTAAATACATAATTTTTATAATCTGAAATTTCTTTTCCATTTACATAAGCTTTCATTCCATCCGGAAGTTCTAATTCAATACTTTCAAAGAAAATCCATAAAGGAACTCCAGTTGCATGCATATGAAGAACATCTCCAGTTTTTTCTGGGGTTGGCGCACCAGAATCCACATGAATAAAACTGCTTACCGGAAGTCCTTCCCGTATTCTATTCATATGCGCTCTATCAGAAAGATATACTGGTTGATCATTAATATAAACTTTAAAATCAGCATGAATATGCTGAGAACCTAAAACACCCATACTTGATTCAGAACCCATATTACACTGCATTTGTCCACTCTCAATACAAACATTAACATCCAT
>CAZJEV010000013.1:0-16349 GCA_964545215.1 Candidatus Woesearchaeota archaeon | reverse complement strand
TCCGTAATTCATTCATTGGCTTAAAAGCCAAGGATTTCTTACGGAAGGATTAAAACTCTTTTTCTTCAAAGAGATTTTTCTGCTCTGCGTCTCTTGAAGAGTTCTGCTGTTGCGTTTGGGCTTCTAAGTCTTTTTCATCAATGGAATTAATTGCTTTTTTAAACAAAGAAAATTTGTCTGCTGGAATCCTTAATCCGGATTTTGTAAATCCTGTGTATCTCTCGCTTTTAACATATTCCCTTATTGTAACTCCAACCCTTCCTCCAAAATCGTCAATTCTTACAACAATGTCTGTATCCCCGGATTTTTGTATTCTGTCAATGTCTTTTTCCATCTTATAGCTAATAACAGCATATATTTAAAATTGTCGTCTAATGAAGAACTAGAAAAAAGTAGTTAATAAACTATTTAAACCATTTTAAATAAAAAATTAAATGTTTATAGATCCGCATGTGCATTGCAGGGATGAAGAGCAGGCTTATAAAGAATCAATTATGCATGCATTAGCAGTTGCCAAAGATTCTGGAGTTGATGCTATATTTGATATGCCAAATACACATAGGCCTATATTTAATGAAAAAAGAGTAAAGGATAGATTAAAAATAGCTCAGGAAGTAGGCGCGCCGGAAGTTTTTTATGGTTTATTTCTTGGCTTGACAGCTGATTCAGAGCAATTAAAAAAAGCAGTTGATATACATAAAAAATACTTCCCAAAAGTAGTTGGATTTAAGATGTATGCCGGTCATTCCACTGGGAATTTAGGAATAACAAAACTTGAGGAACAGGCAAAAGTTTATGAAAATCTCTCTCAAAATAACTATCCGGGAATTATGTTTGTTCATTGCGAAAAGGAAAGCAGAATGAATAAAAATATTGGAATAACTTTTGATCCAAAAAATCCAATAACTCATTGTCTTGCAAGACCTCCAGAAGCAGAGATAGAATCAGTTAAAGACCAAATAATGCTGGCAAGGCAATTTAAATTTCCCGGAAAATTGCATATAGCGCATATTTCACATCCAAAATCAGTTGAGTTTGTGTTAGAAGCAAAAAGCTCTGGCCTTGACATTTCATGCGGAGTATGCCCACACCATATTTTTTATAATAGCAGGCAAATGAATGAAGAAAATGGGATTTTATGGAAGATGAACCCTCCATTAAGAGAGCCGGGAATCCCTGTCCTGATGTTAGAATATTTGAGGGAAGGAAAAATAGACTGGATAGAAACAGATCACGCGCCGCATACAAAAGAGGAAAAAAAATCATCTGGATATTTATCTGGAATTCCCGGACTAGCATGGTGGACTTTATTTGCAGAATATCTGCGTCATAGCAATTTTTCAGACCAGCTCATTGAAAAATTAACCTTTACAAATGCAAGAGACAGATTTGGAATTGATATAAAAGCAGCAAGAAGAAAAATAAGAGACAGAAGACATGATTATCCATTTAATCCATATATGCAAATGGAGCAATTAATAAAATGAAAGCAACCATTTTAGCCAATGCTGAAGGAATAATAAGGCCTTTAATAATAAGAATGCTTTCTCCAAAAAGCACTGTAAAATTTTATTCAAGAACAAGACTAAATTTCTTATCTATATTAAAAGAAGAAATGCCTTCAAGATTTTACGCACCTCCCAAAAATCTGTCAAGAGAATTATGGGGTATTGATTTCCGCTCTCCTTTAATGAATTCTGCTGGAATGTTTAAGAACGGAGAATGTTATGAGCTATCTTTTGCTCAAGGTGCGGGCGCATATCTTGGAGGAACAGGAACATGGAATCATAGACTTGGAAATAAAAAATCAGGTGTCTATCTTCCCTTTACACCATATCCAAAGTCTCATGCCGCATCAAACTGGTTAGGATTGCCTAATGATGGAGATGAAATAAATTCATTTAGGGCAGCAAATCTGAAAAGAACAGGCATTCCAATTGGCTGGAGCATAATGGGCTCACCTGACTTTCAAGGGGAAGAAAAACTAAAACACCTTATTAAAGGAATGAGAAGATATGAATATGCAAGCGTTGATTTTATTGAAATCAATGAATCTTGCCCAAATACATCTCATGGAAAGCCACAGGATGATGAGCTTGCAAGCAGATTAAAATATATAAAAGAAAATTTCCTTGACAAAAGAACAATTTCTGATACAAACAGATTAAAAGAGATTCCCGTTATAATTAAATTTTCTAATGACACGCAAATTGAGCAAATACCTTGCCTGCTTGATTTATTATTTGAATTGGGCTTTGATGGAGTAAATTTCGGGAACACATCTACAAATTATCAAAAAAGAAAAAAGTTTATACATCCAAAAGAAATGGCTCTTTATGACTTTTTCACAACATCTGAAGAATTTGGAGTTGGTGGAGGAGTAAGCGGAAGGCCGTTAAAAGAATCATCTCTTGAACTTGCTGCTTCTGCAGTCCAATATGTTAAAGCCGGCCCTCCTTCATATGAATTTCATGTAATCAGAACAGGAGGAATTGATTGCGCTCAAGACATCATAGAATCAGATAGGGCGGGAATCTCGCTAAATCAGTGGTTCACTGGATATTTTGAGGGATTTAGTATTCATGGACATGGCCTCTACAAAAGCATATACGAAGAATATTTAAGCTTAATATAAATCAATACCTTCTTCCTCTTCCGCCAAAGCCGCGGCCTCTAGACTGAAATCTTCCCCTGTCAGAGCCAAATTTTCCTCTGCTAAATCCTCTTCCGGAACTTCTTCCTCTTGAAGAGCCAAATCTTCTTTCTCCATGTCCCCTATACTCTCTACTTTCTCCATTGCTTCTGTCTCCCTTGCCTCTTGAATGAAATCCTCTTGCACCATGGTCCTCTCTTCCTCTGAATCCGCCTCTTCGTTCAAATGATCTTCCTCCGCCAAAGCTCCTTCTTTCTCCGAATCTTCCTCCCCTCTCTTTTCCTCCTAATCCTCCTCTCATGCCTCTTCTAGAAAAACCAGATTTCTCACGCCTTTCAAACAATCTTATTTTTGCTCTTTGTATATCTTGAGGCATATTTTCCTGCTTGATTTTAAGCTCAGGATTTTTCAAAACATTCCTGAAATTATTATAATCCCTCTCTGAAACAAGGCTTATTGCAATTCCCTCTTTTCCCGCTCTTGCAGTCCTGCCAATTCTGTGAATATATTCCTTGCTTGTTTTTGGTATGTCATAATTATAAACATGTGAAACTCCTTTGATATCCAGGCCTCTTGCAGCAACATCTGTGCATATTAAAACATAAACTTTTCCAGAATGAAACTTTCCCATTATCATGTTTCTTTTTTGCTGTGACAAGCCTCCATGAATTGCCTCTGCTTCAATTCCATTAATCATTAAATTTCTGGCAACAAAATCTGTGTTCTGCCTTGTGTTGCAAAACACCATGACAAGCCCCTCTCTTTCCATTTTAAGCAGATGCACAAGCAAGGAGAATTTTATTTCTTTCGGAACATCATAATAAATCTGCTCTAAAAATTCCGGCTTTACATAGCTTTCTACTTCTATATTTATAGGAGTCTTCATATGCCTTTTTGCAATATGCTCAATATCAGAGCTTATTGTTGCAGAAAAAAGCATTGTCTGCCTTTCTTTCGGGCATTGAGAAATAATTTTTTCAACATCTTCAATAAATCCCATGTCAAGCATTCTATCGGCCTCGTCAAGCACAAGAATCCTCACTTTTTTTAAATTAATAGTTCCTCTGGATAAATGGTCTAAGATTCTTCCTGGTGTTCCAACAACAATTTCAGATTTCTGCAAAGCATTTATCTGCGGGCCCATTCCAACTCCGCCATAAACAATCGCTATCTGCAAATTCTTAAAAGAAGAGAACTTAATAAAAACTTTTCCAACCTGCTCTGCTAATTCTCGGGTAGGTGTCAAAATCAAGGCTTGAATTCCGTTTCCTCTTTGAATATACTCAATAATGCTTGTTGCAAAAACCAGAGTCTTCCCGCTTCCTGTTGCACTTCCTCCTATAATATCTTTTCCAGCTAAAGCTAAAGGAATTGTCCTTTCCTGAATTTCACTAGGCTCTTTAAAGCCTGCTTTCTCAATAATTTCTATAAACTTTTCGCTAATTCCTAATTTTCTGAAGCTTTCCATTTTTCTCCATTGCTAATCAAATCAAAAAGAAATAGTCATTTTGTTGTATTTTATGCTATTTCTTAACCAAATCTCTCTTCATTGAGAGATTATTTAATTTGTCATTAACATTCTTTAAAGAAAAAAGTGGTTTTTAAACCTGTGGTTTAAAACAGTATCTGATAATCGATAATAATTTAAGCTTATTACCATTGGATAAATTGACTAAAAGAGGCATAAGCCTTTGCAAAGTAGAAAAGCAAAGATTTATACAGCTTATTTCATTACGCCATCTATGTAACATCTAATTCACCTCTTTCAAAAGAAGAGGTGAATCGGATTAATAAGCGAACTTATTTATTAGACACGCTCAAGCTTTGGGCATATGCAGAAAATTATATTAGTCAACAAGAAAAAAACCATTAAGCACAAACCTTAAAATCTCCTCTTATCTAAAATACAAATGGAAAAGCTTTATTTATATAACACTTTAACAAGAAAAATCCGGGCTTTTAAGCCGATAAAACCTAAAATTGTGAAAATGTATTCATGCGGCCCAACTGTATATAATTATGCTCACATTGGAAATTTAAGAACATATATTTTTAATGATATTTTAAAAAGAGTATTAACGCATTTGGGATTTAAAGTAAAGCATGCCATGAACATAACAGATGTTGATGACAAAACAATAAAAGGAAGCCAGCAGGAAAAAACCCCGTTAAAAGAATTTACAAGAAAATACGAAGATTCTTTTTTTAATGATATTAACGAATTAAACATAATCAAGCCAATTTTAACAAAAGCAACTGAAAACATTAATGAAATGGTAAAAATAATAAAAAAAATAATGGAAAAAAAATATGCTTATAAAGCAGAAGATGGGGTATATTTCTCAATTTCAAAATTCAAAAATTACGGCAAACTGGCAAATCTGGAAAAAATAAAGAAAACAAAAGCCAGGATTTTAGCAGATAATTATGATAAAAGCAATGCCAGAGATTTTGCCTTATGGAAATTTTATGTAAAAGAAGATGGTAATGTCTTCTGGGAGACAGAAATTGGCAAGGGCAGACCAGGATGGCATATTGAATGCTCTGCAATGTCAATGCGCTTTTTAGGAGAGCATTTTGACATTCATACTGGCGCGCAGGATTTAATCTTCCCGCATCATACAAATGAAATTGCCCAAAGCGAGACAGCAACAGGAAAAAAATTTGTGAATTACTGGCTTCATCCAGCCTTTCTCAATATGAAAGAAGAAAAAATGTCAAAATCTTTAGGAAATATTATTACATTAAAAGAAATAAAAGATTCCGGCTATCTTCCGGTGCATTTCAGATACCTCTGCCTATTAACGCATTATAGAAAGCCTCTATTGTTTTCCTTTGAAAATTTAGATTCGGCAAAAAACTCCTTTGAAAGACTAAAAAGAAAGCTCATAGAATTAAGAAAAGAATCTCACAAAGGTCTTGATAAAAGAAAAGAATATGAATTGCAATTCCACAAAGCAATTTATTATGATTTAAACATTCCAAAAGCTCTTCAAGTTTTCTGGAAAGCATTGGATGACTTTGACTTTGCTCCAAAAAAGAAAATAGCATTGTTAGAGCATTTCGACTCTGTTCTTGGCTTAGGAATAAAAGATATGCGAGAAATAAGCTTAATTCTTCCAAAAGAAGTTGAAAAATTAATTCAAGCAAGAGAAAGATTAAGAAAAAATAAATTATGGGCAGAAGCAGATATTATCCGGGAAAGAATAAGAGAATCAGGATATTTAATCTCTGATACTCCTCAAGGACCCAAAGTTGAAAAAATTATTTGAACTTATTTGGAACTGCGGTAATTAAAATCCCAGAACTTCATTCACAAAAATTATATGGATCCTGTTAGGCTTAAATTCTTTATTTATTATAAGCAGCTTATTCACAGCGCTTCCCTGCGCGCCATAAGCTTTTTTTGCCCTCTCGCTTTCCAAAGGCAGTGAATGCTCATAAATTCTCTTCATTCCCTGCTCAATATCTTTAACAATTTTTTGTGTTCCTATAACAAAAATAACTTTATCAGAGCCATATGCATATGCGGGAAGCTGACTTCCTGTATTTGATGCTGCTAAAATCTCTCCATTTTCAGTAACTGCATGCACACTTCCAATAACATACTCTGGCGCAGCGCCAAGCTTTTGCATTTCCCTTCCCTGAATATCCTTTTCCATTTGATTTAATTTTTTCCTGACAGAATTATATTTTCCTGATTCTATTTCTTTTGGAATGCCCATAGCATCCAAGGTTACAGAAGTCATTGTCATAACCTCGCTCCTTTCTGGAATTAGCGAAAGAACTTTCTTCTTTGCCCCATCATTATTTTCAGCAAACTCAGCATTTATGCCATTTTTCTTTAAGGATTCAATAGCTCTTTTTATAGAATCCTTAGAAGCAAGTTTGCTCCATTTATCATTAATTACTTTTTGCAATTTATTATTTTCCATCTTATTATATTAATATAAATTTAACTAAAATATTTTATTTCTTCTAAAAGATTACTGCTCTTTTTCAAGCTGTGCAATTTTCTCGCCGACTCCTTTTGCTTCTAAATCAAGGGCTTCCTTGTATTCCTTAAGCATCTCTATTTTCTCCTCCTTTGTAAGAAAACTCCTTGCGTTATACATGCTTCCGCATCCTCCAGCACAACAAACCTGCATTTCCATATTATTTCATACCTCCTTTCATTTTAATATTGGACATACGATATTAAGAAAATGCAAGTATTTAAATATATTGGTCAACCGATATATTTAACTTTATTCATTCAATCGTGTAAGAACAGCACTTGCGAGTAATTGTTGTATGGGGCTTCCTCTTGCATATAATTCTTCAGCTATTTCAGTAAACATTTCTACAACAGCATCTCTTTTAACAAGGGCGCCAAAGTTTTGCGGTAATTCTTTAATCTTTATTGTTGATTCGCCATCATCATATATAGTGCAGCTAATTTCCTTTAAAGGATTTTTTTCTGCAAGCATTACCGCTGATTCAAGATTTCTTTTGATATTTTCTTCTTGAACAAGAGAGGAATTGCCATATTCAATAGCAATATATCGATAATTCTGATAATTGGAATAAGTATTTGTCCAGAATTATCGTGATAGATAATTCCAAAAACCTTACCCCAATCAAGGGAATTATCTATAATAAATATTATTAAACCAATCAGCTCCATTGCCTCTTAATCTCTCTTCTTGGCTTGGAGGAAGCGATTGCGGTCTTAAAATAACTCTGTAAAATGCTTTTTTCATAAAGTTATTAAATGGGTATCCTTAATAAATATTTAGTATCTAAACATCTAACTCAAACTTTATATATATCGGTTGCACAATATAGCCATGCGTAAAAAAAACAAAAAAGAAAGTTGTTGCGATATGAGGGGGCTCTTATCTTTTTTGATTTTATTTTTGCTCTCAAAAAAAGAAATGCACGGTCAGGAATTAGCGGATGAATTAGAAAAAAGAAAAGGCGAAAAGCCAAGCCCTGGAACAATTTATCCAGCATTAAAGCATTTAAAAGAATCCGGTTTTATTCAGGAAAAAAAAGAGGGAAAAACAATAATTTATAATCTGACAAGTTCGGGAAGAAAGGCATTAAAGACAGCAAAAGAAAAATTCTACCGATCTTTTATTGATATTTTCTAAAATGCAAGATACGCCACACTTGAAAGAAGGTTTTCATCAAGCATCTTAACATAATGGAAACGCCAGCGCCAGGATTTGAACCTAGACGTCCTTGCGGACACATGCTCTCGAGGCATGCGCATTAACCATTCTGCCACGCTGGCACAACTAACAATAAATCCATGCATTTAAATACCTAATTCAGCAGATATAAAAATGGCAGAAGAAATGTCAAAAGAAGAAATAATAGGCTTTCATAAAGGCTCAATAAACACTTTAATGGCAGAAAGAAATGAATTAATACGCTTAGTTAATGTAATTGAAAATCTATTAAATGCGCATGTAAAAGAACTTGAAAAACTAGGCGTTAAGTTAGAAGCTAAAAAAGAAGGTTCTAAACAAAGTCTTAGCCAAAAGTAAAAGTATAAGCTTTTAATCCTTTATCAGCAGTAATCTCCAAATTATGCTCCTCATAATCCCTGCCAGTAAATAAAATATACAAATCATAATCTTTAATATTGACATTATTAACTTCTTTACCATCAATTAAAACTTTCAAGGTGGAATTATTGTTTGACCCGGCAACAATATTGATTTGCTTTGCCTTGTAATTCATTGCAATCTTTCCATACTCATCCAAAAGCTCCATGTTATCATTATTGTTTCTCCATTTTCCAGACAAATAGAATTTATCTTTTTCTATATTAACAGGCAACGAATACAAAACATCTTTTTCAGGCTGCCATCCTTCTGGATTTCCGAGTTGCCCTCTTGAAAAGCTGTGTCCGAAATATATTTCAGGAGTCCTTATATCTCCTGAAACAGCAACCGCATTAGGTTTAGAAATATCTTTTTCTATATCTTCTTTCATCTTCAGCCTTTGTTTCCTTTCTTCCAAAAGCTCCTGAATTTTTATTTCAGTCTCTTCATAAGCTCCTTCCCCAATGTGATGATAAACTATATATCCATCAATATCAATCAGGTATTTGTGAGGCCAGTATTGGTTTTTATAAGCTTTCCAAGTCTGATAGTTATTATCTTGAATAACTGGATATTTGATTTTGTATTTTTCAACTGCTTTTTTTACTTTCTCATAGTCTTTTTCAAAATCAAATTCCGGAGTATGAACTCCTATTATTAATAGTCCTTTATCTTTATATTTTTCATGCCAGGCCGTTAAATAAGGAAATGTCCGCTGGCAATTTATACATGAATAAGTCCAAAAATCAATTAATATTACCTTTTTTCCAATATTCTCGGTAATTGTTATATTATTAATGTTAATATAACCATCAGGATTCACTAGTTCTCTTGCCTTTGGATAAATTTTTTCTTTTAACGTGCCAGAAGAGGAATCAATTTTGATTATGTTGGGCTTCTCTTCCAAGGGCATAGACTTATTTTGTTCTAAAATTATAATTACGACAACTGCTAAAGCAATTAATAATCCTAAAATTAGATAATTAGCTTTTTTATTTTTCATTGGCGTTATTTTCGCTTTTCATAGCTGTAGAAGCTAAATAAGACAAAAATCCCGGGATTAAAGGCAGTATGCAAGGGCTTAAAAATGAAACTAAACCGGCAAAAAACGCAATTCCTAAATTAAAGACGCTTAATCCTTCAATTCCAGAGCCTAAAGAAGATGAAGTATCAAGATTTATCAAGAAATTAACTATAAATTCTATATTTGCGATTCTATTTAACTGCCCTACAAAAACCAAAATCCCTAAAATTATTAATATAATACCAAAAAAATATTGCACATAAATAAGCCATTTTCTGGATTTTTTAATAAATCTCTGTGCTTCTGTTGTGAAAAACCCGACAAGCAAGAAAGGAATGCCGAGTCCGAGAGTATAAGCTAAAAGCAAAATGAATGCACTTCCTGCAGCAGTTGCCGCCAAAGCCAAAATAGCTCCAAGTGCAACGCTGACGCATGGCGTCCATCCGACTGCAAAAGCAGCTCCAAAAACAAATGAAGTTAAATAATGAGAGCTGAATTTTCTTTTAATTAAGAATTTGTGCTCTCTTTGTAAAAATGCCGGGGTGAATAGACCTAAAAGAAACAAACCAAATAAAATAATAATTATCCCTCCAATCCTGCCAAGCCACTGCTGAACTGTAAACGATACATTGGAAAGAAGAGTTTGCAGCAAAACTCCCAATATTGAAAAAACCAGGGAAAATCCCAACACAAAGAATACGCTGCTTGTAAAAATTCTCCAATCTCTTTTTGGCTTTTGTTCCCTCAACTTCATAGTATTTTTTCCCACATTAATTATATAACTAATGATGATAACTTTAAATATTTTGCTTGCTCATCTTTTTATGTTTAATAATTAATTGCAGCACAAATAAATTTGCTATGCAAATTTATTAATCTCCTCAATATATCTTTCTTTGTTCCATGAATCAGGAGCTTTTAATACTTGTTTTCCTGATTTGATAATTATCTTCGTATGCTGATACGATATTCCAAATTGCTTTGCAAGCTCTCTTTCGTCAGCGTCCGTATCTCCGTCATTATAATTTACTCTAAACCCTATAAAATTTTCTTTATTTAACTCGTTAAATGCACCTATTGTTTTTTTCTGCTCTTCCTTGCAAATAGGACACCATGTTGCATAAAAATAAAGTAAAATAGTTTTATTCTCGCTTAATGCCTTATTATAATCAGCTTTATTAAAATCTAAATAAGGCGTTTTTGTGCCTGCCAGAACTTTTCCAGAATATCCTTCAATTCTCTGTCCTGCTTCAATTTCAGAACTCTCCCCCTGGTTAAAAAATTTATTGCTTTGACTAAAGAAGTAAATCCCTAAAATTATTAATATAACAGCAATTACAATTGCTATTTTTTTATTCATATACTAAAAAAGAGAAAGTTACTTATAAATATTCCGCATTCACCGTTAATTTCATTAAACATATACTATTAACAGAAGTCCGATTTCCTCGCAAATTTCGCGACCTCGTGAGGATTTTTCCTCTGGAACGAGCTGAAAAATCCGATAGAGCTGGAGAAATTTACAGAGCTGAAATTGGATTTGGGAATTTTACGAGCCAAGTAAAATTCCTGTTAATGCCTATTAAATCCTCCGACGAATGAAACGAGGAGAACGCAGTGTGACCGAGCAACGAAGTTGCGAAGGAGTGGCGATGGCACTAAATTAGGGTGGGAAAAACAGGTGCGTTAAAATTCAACTATTTTATATTCTCCAACTCCAAGATTATAAACTTCTGTTTCGCCAACTTTTTTCATTCCTTGACCCTCATGGATATGGCCGCAGAAAACATATTTGGGCGATTTAGATTTTATGTATTGTAAAATGGCTTGACTTCCTGCGTGTTTGCCTCGCCAATGTTTTGGAGCAAATTTTGCAGTAACTTTGTCTAAAAATCCATAAGGCGGTTGATGACAAACTAAAATATCAAGAAAATTAAACCATCGCAAAACTTGTTTTGCTTTGTCAGTTTCTTTTTTGGCTTTAGCCAATCTTTCTTTATAATCAGATGGTTTAAATTTTCGCACCCAATTAGTATCAACAAAATATTTTAAACCGCCGATTTTTATTCCTTCAAAATTTGCGACACGATTATTTATTACACGAACATCAGACAAAGCATTCAAATCATTTGATAAATAAGGCAAGGCAACACCAATTTTTCGGGATTGTTTTCTTGTGTCATAAAGAGCATGAATTGGACTTCTCTTACCAAACAGAAAATGTAAAAGATGCCAGATTTAGAGTTAATATTGGCAGGGAAAACAGGGGAAATTACGCAACTTTTAGGATTATTCCTAATGAAATTAGAAACATAACAGATATAGGATTCCCAAGTGATGATATATGGAAAGACATAATTTCCTTAAATAAAGGATTAGTCTTGGTAACTGGTGTAACGGGCTCAGGGAAATCAACAACATTGGCTTCAATAATCCAAGAAATAAATAGAGCCTATCGCGATGTAATAATTTGTATAGAAGATCCTATAGAATACATACATAAAAACAAAAGAAGCATAGTTATTCAAAGAGAAGTTGGAAGAGATACAAATTCTTTTTCATCAGGAGTGAAATGGGCCTTTAGGCAAGACCCTGATGATATCTTAGTTGGAGAAATAAGAGATACCGAAACTGCGCGCGCTGCTTTAACTGCAGCTGAAACTGGCCATTTAGTATTCTCAACGCTTCATACCAAAGATGCAGTTGGAACAATAAGAAGATATATTGAATTATTCCCATCGGATGAACAAGGTGAAATTAGGAATTCACTCTCAGACAATCTATTTTACGTAATTAGCCAGCAGTTGATCCCATATGAAATGAGAACTGGAAGAGTCCTGGCAATGGAAGTAATGAAAAATACTTTTGCTCTGAAAAATCTTATAAGAGAGGGAAAAGTACATCAAATGCAAAACCTGCTTCAAACAGGGATAAAAGAAGGAATGATAACTATGGATAAGCACCTAGAAATGCTCTGCAGAGGAGGCAGAATTTCTCAGGATATTGCAGTACAATATGCTACAAATAGAGATGAATTATCAGTTAGGTTAAAAGAATAATTTAAAAAAACAAAGTTAACTAAATCTTGATTCTAGGCACAATATGGCAGTAAGGAGCTTTTCCGGTTTTTTCATAATATTTTTGATGGTATTCTTCAGCAGG
The DNA here is from genome assembly GCA_964545215.1 of Candidatus Woesearchaeota archaeon. Classification (GTDB taxonomy): domain Archaea; phylum Nanobdellota; class Nanobdellia; order Pacearchaeales; family GW2011-AR1; genus VGKP01. The sequence goes on along the minus strand of CAZJEV010000013.1, from coordinate 3,916 downwards.
ATGAAAATTAAATTTTCCAGCTGGCTCAATAGAAGTCGCAATCTTCTTTCCAAGAATTTTCTCATATTCTTTTTTTGCCTTTTCAGCTTTCTCCTTCTGCTCTTCATTAAAATAAAAAATAATGCTTCTGTATTGGCTTCCCGTATCATGTCCCTGCCTGTTCATTTGAGTTGGGTCATGGCACTTGAAGAAAATTTCCAGTAATTTTCTATAACTTATAATTGAAGTATTAAATTCAAGATAAACAACTTCCGCATGCCCTGTCAGATCAGTGCATACTTCTTCATAACTGGGTTTTGGATATTTTTTATCATCTCCCCCCATATATCCGGCTTCTGTTTTTAAAATTCCCTTAAACTGCAAGAAAACATATTCAGCCCCCCAAAAGCATCCTGCTCCAAAGCACGCTTTTTCTATTTTTTGTTTTTTCATCCTAGAAGATATTAAAAGGCTATTATAAATTTATTCAAAATACAGAAGAGAACAGATTACCTAATTAACTGCCATGGATTAAGCTTGATTTTTTCAATTTCATCTTTGAATATTTTTGCTTTGTCTTCGCCTATAATCTCAAAATAAGATTTTATGTTGGAATGAATTGCTTCTCCAAGCGAGCCAGTCTCTTTTATTAATTTTGCAATATCTGATTCTGGCAGAGAAGTTTTTGACAGGATGCGCCATCCTTTTACAGGCTCTGTCTGAATAAGTTTTTCATAAGCCATTGCCTTAAGAATATTTTCAGAATCCAATATCTCATCATATGTCAGAGATTCCAGCAAGACCCGTGTTTTTTTAACATCAAGCTTTGTATAATCCTTAATTATAAGATTGGTCTCTTTGTCAACACCTGCAGTTATTTCCTTTAGTCTTGTTTTTGACAAAGTACCTTCTGCTCCTAATTCAACTATATATTTCTTTACGTCTTCTAATATTTTCTGTATTAATCTTCCTTTTTGAATTACTAAAAGAGCTTGATGCAGGCTTGGATAATTTCTTAATTCTAATTTGTTTAGTTTATCTATATTAACATCAAATAGCTCTCTCTGTTTTTCAATAAGCTGAATATGCTCGTTTGCCTTTCTTAAAATCTCATCCGTGTTTTTTAAATGATGTCTTATATTTTTGTAATATAATGTTATGTCATGTTTTTTTTCTGATATTGCTATCACTAAACATCCTGTCTGTTTTGCTGTCCTTTCTGCAGCTTTATGCCTGGTCCCTGTTTCAGAGCTTTTTATCTTGCTATCCGGAGTTAAAAGGGCGTTTGCATGAATTATCCTTTTTATGTCTTTTGAAAGAATCATGGCGCCATCCATTTTTGTCAGTTCAACAAGTTTTTGAGGGGTGAATCGGCAATTTACCCTAAAGCCTCCGTCAAGAAGTTGCACTAAATGCTCATTTTCAATTACAATCAAAGCACCTCTTCCTGATTTTGATGCTCCATCTAAAGCAGTTCTTAAATTTGTTCCTGGAGCCACCATCTTTAAAACATTAAAAAGCTCTTCTTCCGCTACTTTTCCATTATTCTGATTCTGAATAATAGTTTCCTGCACCTCTTTTTTCAATTCCATTTTATATTATAATACTTAATTCTATGATTTTAATAAGATGACAAAGTATTTAAGGCTTTTTCCTTAGTTGATTAAAAATGAAAATAATTAATAAAAATTTATTGCCAGTCTTGGCATTTATGTCCTGTGTTTCATGCGCCACTTATAAAACCCCTTTTTTGGCTTACGCTCCTGATAAAAATCATGAATATTATAATATAAGAAAAAAAGCTTTAGAGCACCCTCTTTATAACTATATTCCAAGACACAGAGAGCAGATAAAATCTCTGGATTTTTTCCATTGGGCAACCTGGACCTTTCTAGGGAATGAAGATGACGGCATTTTCGGAGAATCTAGAAAAAGGCCTTATTCTACAAATATTAATCTTAGAACTTTTGCCTCATGGCAAATGAGGAATCCAGGGCATAATTTTTGTTTTTATGTTATTGGCAGTGCAGATTGGAAAGAGCATTGCAATTTTTCTATTTTAGATTTGAATGATAAAAACAGCAGGATTTTGGAATCTTCTGAAAATTCAGAAGTCTTTTCCGGAAACAATGGATTAAAGCTTGCTTTCAACGATTTTAAGCCATTTATCGCATTTAACTTCAGGCATCTTAACAATAAAGAATTTCAGTTTTATTTTGGATGGAGAAATGAAGGAAATTTCGGGATAAAGCTTAGACCTGTTGCGAAGAAAAAAAGATAATCCTAGTTTTTTAGAAAGCTAGATTAGGCGTTTTAGTCTATTAATCTTAAAAAGCGTGTTCTGCAAGTACAAGTTGTAAGATATTCAAGGTCCTTTTCAGGGATTTGCATTAAGTCTTTAGGAGTTGCTCTTTTAGGAATTTTATATAAGAAGGAGAAAGCGTTGTCAAGAATGGTTAATCCAAGTCCTCGAAAGCTATAGACTTCTTTTATAACAGCAAGTCTAGGCTCTTCTTCATCAGTCAAAGCCCTGCCCGCTTTGCGTAATTGACTATTGGATGGGGCAGGAGAGGATGGAAGAGGTTGTATATCCTCGGTATTTAGCTCAATTAAAGAATCAAATTCAACCCTGAAAAGTCTTTTGACAGATGGAAAAGATATTTTATATGTTCCGATACCTATATGTTTCGTTATGACCCCTCCTATTGGAGATTTTTCTCCGATAAATATGACTTCTTGGACGTCATAAGCCTTACAGGGATGTCTCATTCTTATGAGCCTTTCAACTTCTGCTGGTGCAGGATACAAAGCAGCTAAAGTGCCTTCAGGCAGACCATATCTTTTTACATCAACAACTCTTGCTAAGCAAAAACCTAACCTGCCATCACGATAAAAACCAGCCTTGTCTTCTAAAAGTCTTTGCGCTCTTTCATCAGCTCTCATAATTAATTGTTAGAATGAGAGTTTAAAACTATTTCGGTGATGTTTAATATAGGTCTTATAGAAAAATGCTCCTGCCGAGTGCGTTTCAAAAGTGATACAGTTAGACCCTAAAGAGCCTGATTCCTATTCGGTGAAATGCGAAGTCTCATCACCGTGCGCCGCGCTCATGTGCCTTTGTTTTCGCATTTTGAGAATGTCAAGGATGAAAAGCAACGACAGCTCCGGCAGATCAGCGAGCGTTGATTCTACTGAGTCGGGCACAGCATCATGGATTTCAATTTTGTCATCGCGAGATTCTCTGGACACGAATCTCGAAAATCACGCTCGGTTAAATAGTTTCATCACAAATTGTTGGAAGAAAGCTCACCTTATTGCGGTCACTATCATCTTTCCACTTCCTTCAGAATCGCCGCGCCCTCCTCTGTTGTTCGATAAAGCTTTCGCCCTCTCTTCCTTGTCAAGCCAGACTGCTCAATCAATCCCAACTCTTTTAATTCCTTCACCGGCCCGACGCACGCGGTCCCGTTGAACCTCACCGCCCAAAAGCTCTCGTCGCCCTCGCGCCACCGTTTCCACATCTAGCCCTAAACGTTCGGCGATCTGTCGATCTCCGCCGTCCAGTCCACTAGGCCGTCAGTGCAAAACCGATCCACGGCTGGGCGCAGTAGCTGGTTTTTGGTCGAGCTAAGGTTAGCACCAATGCTTTACAGATTGTGCTTGACAGAAATCGTAAATTCGCAAGTAATAAGGAATGTAGGCTGGCTTTTCCGAAAATGCTCTGGATAGTCTTGATTCGGCGCGACAGGCGTTCTTTTGAGACACCCTCTGTCGCCGACCTCTTTGGTGTCTGCCTCCTGAATCTTTGCTGCAAGAAAACACCTCGACGTAATGAGATGAAACAAGAAGCAAGAGAAGGTTTAAAAAGTTGCAGGCTCACATTGCTTTGCGTGAGTTTCACTTACATCTAGAAAAATAAGATAATCTCCTAAAATTG
>CAZJEV010000012.1:0-16410 GCA_964545215.1 Candidatus Woesearchaeota archaeon | reverse complement strand
TTCTCTGAAGTTGATGAATTAGGATTGCCTAAATTTGACAAGAAAGGAGCAAGGACGTGGTATGCAAGAAATCAAGGCCTTTCGAGGTCGTACTTGAGCAGGATTCTCGATCTTGGCTCGTACGACGAGTATCTTGCTGTCTCGGACTCGGATGGTCGGGTAGTGATTGTAGACGGCAAAGCCGCCGGCGCCGATTTGTTAAGACAATATTTTCAAAAACTTCAGTTGGAAGCAAAAGCAAGAAAAAGCGAACTTGACAAATGGCTTGCAGATTCTCTGGCAAAAATGCCTGGAAGATAATAGCATAATATACCGTGATAAACAATAAATAATCTTATTTCTTCTTAAGATTCCTGGCTATATGTTATAGCTGGGCTACAAGCCCTTTGCTTAAGGCTCAAAAACTTTCAGTTTTTGAAGAAACGAATGCCTGTCACATCGTTTTTTTGATTATAGTGTAAAGATGCAAAGAAGTAATGACAGTAAATTTTAACTACTGATGTAAGAATGAATTTTAAATAATCTTGGCTTATTTTTTGTGATTTGGATGGGCCTTCCCGTCATAAAAAAACATAAGCCTCCAGGGGGAATCAAACCCCCGACCTACGCATTACAAGTGCGCCGCTCTCATCAACTGAGCTATGGAGGCATAGTTCCAAAAACTTGCCACTCTAAAGATTCCTGTATTAATTGTATTAAAAAGGTTTGGATTTTAAATTTTGAAAGGATAATTATTAAATAGTGTAAAATTGGGTTATTAGTGGGCCTCATAGTTCAGCGGCAAAACGCCTCTTTGACGTAGAGGAGTCCGCAGTTCAATTCTGCGTGAGGCCATTTTTATTTGGCGGTTATAAATTTCTTGGTTTATATTTTACTTAGTAATTTATTTATTAACTAAGTAAGTTAATAAGAAACATTTATATAGCTAAAAGATGTAAAGGATTAAAGAGTGTCTGGGAGAAAAGAGGTGATGAGGTGATTTTTTGTAGATGAAAAAGTATTTACTTTTAATTGAAAATGAAGAATTATGGGAAAAATTTAAATCTATCTTGGAGAAGGATATTAACAGCGAGATAATTGAATTGATAAAGGAAAAAGTAAAGAAAGGAGGAAAGAAATGAAAATAATTAATGATATACTTAAAGATAAGTGGCTCTGTAAGCTGAAGAGGGGCGATGATGATGGAGGAAGGGTTAACGAAGGTGAAATGAGAGATAATAACTGCAATTTAATAGGCAATAAAAGAGGACAGCTTAGCATTTTTATTATTGTTGCAGTAATTATAGTTGCAGGAGTAGTTGTTTATCTTGCAGCTTCTGGGAAAATCGGAGGAGAAAGCATTCCAGTGGAATTTGCCCCGATTTATGAATATTATGCTTCTTGCATTGAGGGAAAAACTGGAGAGGCGATTGACTTAGTATTAAGCCAGGGAGGCTATATAGATCCCGGCGAGTATGCTCCAGGAAGCGATTACGCTCCTTTTTCAAATCATTTGAATTTTCTTGGATTTCCAGTTCCATACTGGCAGTATATCTCCGCAAACGGGGTTATAAAAGAGCAAGTTCCTGGAAAAAGAGATATGGAGGATGAAATTGCCGGTTATGTAGAATCCAGGATTGTGGATTGCGATTTTGAGCAATTTTATGTAAAAGGTTTTTCTATTGAATTTGGAGAAATAGATGCAAAGGTGAATATTGAAGAAGATAAAGTAAATGTTAATATAAACCAGAGGGTGGGTTCAGGCAGGGAAGATAGCGATGGCAGTGCATTAAAAAGCAGGCATGAAGTTATTGTTGAAAGCAAGTTAGGCAGACTTTATAATGAAGCCAGAAAAGTTTATGAGAAGCAAAAAGAAGAGGCATTTTTGGAGGGGCATGCTATTGATGTATTGAGGCTATATGCTCCTGTTGATGGAGTGGAAATTTCTTGCAATGGCAAAATATGGAAAACAAGAGAAGTCGCAGAAAATATTAAAGAAGGGCTGGAGGCAAATATTCAAACTTTAAAAATTGAAGGGGATTATTATTCTTTGCAGAATAAAGAAAGAGAATATTTTGTGATTTCCGGAAGTGCTGATGAGCCGGTGAGATTTTTATACAGCAGGGAATGGCCAAGCAAACTTGAGATTCACGGAGCTGACGATGAATTGATGATTGCAGAGCCTGTTGGGAATCAGGAAGGCTTAGGAATTTTAGGATTTTGCTACGCACCGTATCATTTTGTTTATGACTTGAGCTTTCCAGTATTAATTCAGATAGGGGAAGGAGAGGAAACTTTCCAATTTCCGGTAGTTGCAATAATTGACAAGAATTTAGCCAGGGAGGGAATTTATTCTGAAAATAACGAATCAATTCCGAAATTTGATATATGCTCATCAATGAGTCAGGAGATAGAAGTGCAGTTATTTGATGCAAGTTTGAATGAAGTTGACGGAAGCCTTAGCTATTCGTGTTTTGATCAGGGGTGCGGGCTTGGGCGGAGTGAAAATGGCAGATGGCAGGGAAAAGCTCCTGCGTGCGTGAATGGGTACCTGGAAGTTAGAGCAGAAGGATTTGCAGAGAAAAAAGAATTAGTTTCCACTAACAGGGAAAATAAGATTGAAGTGATTTTAGATAAAGAGCATGAAGCTGAAATAGAATTAGAAATTAATGGAAAGAAATTGGAAGGAAATGCGATTGTTACATTTGCGGGAGAGAAAACTAAAAGCGCTGCATTACCAGAGGTAAATAAGATAAAACTTTCAGAAGGAAGTTATAATGTAAGCGTTTTTGTTTATGGAAATTCCAGCCTGACAATTCCCGGAAGTAAAAAAGAGCAATGTACTGAAGTCGCTTCTTCTGGATTTTTAGGAGTTTTTGGAGGGACAAGAGAGGAGTGCTTTGAAATTGAGATTCCAGGAATGAAAGTAGAGTATGCGTTAGTAGGAGGAGGAAAAGAAGAGCATTATTTGCTTGAAAGCGAATTGGAAAAAGGAAAGATGAAGATAAAAGTTCAGGGTTTGCCTAGTCCAAGCTCAATTGAAGAATTGCAAAATAATTTTGAGGCTTTTGAGCTAATGGGGGTTGATATAGAATATGGATAATTATTTTGCGTATATAATGGGATAAAGATGAATAAGAAAATTATTAATATAAATAAGTCGGGGGAGATAACAAGTAACAGGGGGAAGATGTCTGATGATAATAGAATGAAGAGTTTGATAATGTTAGCTTTTGCAGTGATAGTAATTATGTTTTTAATAGGAGTTGGAGAGGCGGCCAGCGGGAGCTTTTCGTCATCTGGAGGAGGCTCTGCTTTGTATTCTAGATATAATTATCAGCCAAGCTTTCAGAGCTATTATTCAGGCTCTGCTGGAGAGGGATTGGGAAGCAGGATTTCGGCATATTGGCCTATTTTAGATCCAGAGCAATGCAGGGCAAGACAGGATTTGCTGCTTCAGGTGTCTCCTGCAGGTTGTACTCCGGGAGTTGTGAGAAGCGATCTCTTAGCAGAGCAAAATGTTCCGGTATTTTGCCAGATAGAGGCTTTGAAATTAAATCCTTTGATTGATATAAAGGAAATAAATAATATACATTTTCAGGGAAGTTATCCCAAAGAAGTTTTAGGAGCCGGATTTCATCCAGCAAAAGCTGCTTTAAGGACGCATGATATCTTACTTGGAAGCCCGCTTCTTAATAATATTGGATATGCTGTTGTAGTTTTAAAGAAGAATGAAAAGGAAAGGGAGCAACCTGATTTTGTTATTGTGAATTTAACAGGAATTGTAAGATATAATTCCGGAAATGCTCTGGGAATTGGGAGAAGCGAGTTTTATTTGTCTGAAATGGGAGATGATGAATGGGAAAGAGAGAGAAATAAGCAAAGCTTCTGGAAAGGAAGATTCTTTTTAAGACTTGAGGATGCGGATTCCAACAGCGCAAGAGTTTCCATTTACTCTGGAGACAGAAAAGTTACAACGATAAGTGCGGAGAGAGGCAAAAGCCAAGAGCCAGTTTATCTTCCCGGAAGTTATTGCAGAGCCGGAATAAGGGTTGAATTTTTAGGATTGGAAGCGGCTGAGAAGAAAGCGAAGATTGAAATATCAGATGAATCCGGAAGCGATGTAATTGATGTTTATGAAGACAGCAAATTCATGGATGGAAGATGCGAGGTTAAGAGGATTTTATTGAATAATATTGATAATACCGGAATAGCCAGGATAAAGTGTAAGAATACACAGGAATTTACATTGAGATTAAATCCAAATGTAATTGTGGTTAATACTGACAAGGAAATTCTGCCTGCAGGAGAAATTTATAAAGGATTATTAAAAGTGGAGGGAAGCAAAGGAGCTTTAGAAAGGGCTGCGCAAAGAATAGGAAAAGGAAATGAGGTTTGCGAAGCTTATTTGGGAAAAGTGACAAAGGAAGGAATAATTCCAGCGTATTATTACATTAAGAAAGACGAGGCAAATGCAGAGCGATGGGAGCTTTATAGAAGATTCGGGATAAATGAATCAGGAAATAGTGTTGAAGAGAAATTAAAGAGCGGCATTGAAGCAGAGCGCAACGCTTTAAGAATTTTAAAGAACGAGTTAAAAGCAGAGTGTGAGAATAAAGAGTTGCTTGTTGAGAAAAAATATGATGCTGAAACTGAAAAATATTTTAATTTGACAATTGCTGAATATGAAAAAGTTGCCGAGGAATATGGGGCTGAGAGAGTAGTTGATTTAAATGAAAGCGAGACTTATGGGGAGGCGGCTTTGCAGGTTGGAATTGAATTAGCTGAAAAATTCAAGAAATATGAGACAAAAGCAAGATTGATGAATGGTTATATAGAGAGATATCCCGGAAGCGTTTTAACAAAAGAGTATGAAAATGAGATTGAAAAGCTTTATAGAATAGATTTTTCTGATGCAGGGCAGAGTGTTTTAGTTGATAATAGATACAGAAATATAAGGCTGTTGAGTCTGGAAAGCCCGGGAATTGAAAGGGCTTCTGCGACATTTTTAATAGATGGAAGGAGCAGAATAAATTTAGGAAGCGAGGAGGAATATAAATTTGTCAGCAGGGACGGAAGAGAAATCAGGTTTAAACTGACAAGATTAAGAGAGGCTGACAGAGTAAGAATAATTCCAAATTGCCCAAGAGAAAAAGTGGAGAATAATCCAGTAAGAGAAAGTTTAAGATATTACAGCGAAAATATAAATGTTTTACAGCCTACTTTGAAGATAGGAGAAGAGAATAAAGTATGCGGAATCCCGGTAATTTTAGAAGATTTGAAAATAGGGCGGTATGCCAGAGTAAGATTAATTCCAGATATTGACAGGACTGAAACAAAAACTAATTTAACTATCAGGATTGGGATTGAGAAGAGAGCAATACAATTATCTCCTAATAAGACAAGAACGAGAATTCATGAGTTAAATGAAAGCGTGCAAAAATGGGAGGGCATTTCCAGGAATTTAGGAAATGTTGTGAAGGGAATGAAGGGGGCGTGCTTTGCAACTGCAGGAGTATTAACTGTAAAGAATTTTATTGACGGGATTGACGGAAGCGCTTTGGCGAGGAGTCATGCGATGCGGGGAGAGGATGGATGGAAGAAGAGGTGCAGTGACGCGATTGCGAGTGGGAAAATAATCAGGAATAATGGAAAAGAGGATAGCGTTAGTTATAAAACGCCGACTGAATGCTTTAATGGAGAAAAGCGGTTTATTGACGAGGAAATTAGAATACGGGAAGATGCTTTGAAAAGGGTTAATGCTAAATTGCAGGAAATTGAGAAACAACCGGGTGTCAGCTCTGGAAGTGCATTAGGGGCAAATGGAAAGAGTGTTGATACTCAAATGGCAATGACTTCTTATGTTGAGCATCTGAAGAAAAAGTATCCAGATGAAAAGTTTGTCCAGGATTTGAAAGCTCCAAATAAAAATTTTACAGCTTATACATATGCAGAGCTAAGGGAGATGGATTATTCACTTGAATTGAAAGGGAAGGGAGTTTATCAGGAAGGGCCTGTTAAGAGATATGATGAAATTAGAACGAAGGTGGAAAGGAATAACGAGATATATAATAGTTATCAGACAGCGAGAGAGGCTTCAAAGAAATTTGGAGGAGAGCCAGGATTTATTGGAGTAAGCGCCAGAGGAATTCCAGCACAAGCAAGCATTTATGAGATTACAAAAACAGCAGATGGAAAAACAAAAATCGGAAACGAGATAGTTGAGGTTGGGACATTTGGGGGGGCAACTCATGCAATGCATTTTTCCGGGGCGCCATATCCAGTAAAGGGAATTCCAGGCGAGCCCGGGAATTATATAGTTATAGGAAATAAGAAGGGAGAATTGTTAGAGCCCAGTGCGGTATATGATTATAATCCAAAAACCGGAAGCATCCAGATAAGCGATAAATACGGAGGAGATATTGGGAAATTCAGAAGAGATTTTGGAATTTCTACATTTAATGATGCTGGAAAAAAGATATACGCATATCCTATAAGACAGGAGGATTTGAAAGTCAGATATTTTGAGACCGGGCCTGATAAAGGATTTGCAGGACAAGTGCCAATTGATATTGTAAACGGATGGTATGTCAGAGTAAGAAGCAATTACAGAATAGGAAACCAAATCAGCGTTTATGATGCTTCCGGAATCCCTAGGAGCTGGGATATATGCAATGTCGGAGTGAATGGAAGAATTGACGAGGAAGATGATTGCCAATTAGTTGTTGATGGACAATCATCGGATGTGCAAATTCTTGGAGCAGATTCCAGAGAATCCAGGAATCTTGTGGAAAAATCCAGAAGAGCGTTAATTGAAGCTAATAGGAATAAAGGAGGCAAGTTTGTTGATGTATTGGGAGAGAGATATGAATTAGGAAGCGCAATGAGTCAGTATTCAGGAATTGAGTGCCAGGATTTCATGTCAATTGATGACTGCAAAATATTATTTAATGCCTGCGATCCTGTGATATGTCCTGCATCCAGATGCAATTTAGGAGGGCAGCATTATGTTTCTGATGTAGTGCAATCCGGAATAATAGGAAGCACTTTATTATGTCTGCCTAACATAAGGGAAGGAGTTTATATTCCTGTATGCTTAACTGGAATTCAAGCGGGAGTTGATGCTTATACTTCTATATTAAGGTCTGCAAGGGATTGCTTGCAGGAGAATTTGGAAACAGGAAGGACAGTTGGAATATGCGATCAGATAACTTCTGTTTATTTATGCGAGTTTTTCTGGAGGCAGGTCGCGCCAGTAGCGAAAGTAATATTGCCTAAAATAGTTGAGTTTGCGTATGGGCAGGGGCAGGGTGCAAGGGGAGGAGGAGAATATCTGACAGTTGCTTATGCGTGGCAGAATATGGAGAATTCAATTGCATATTTCAAGGAAAGCTACGCGGTAAATTCATTGAATGCTTTCAGGGCCAGAAGTATAGAAGAGGCCGGAGGGCAGTTCTGCAAGGCTTTTGTTTCGGCAAAAGCTCCTAAGGCATTTGAAACATTATTAGAGCCTGACTCTCCGCCGCAGTTTTATGCGAGCTTTTCAAGCTTTAAATACAGCGATGTGACTGTTCCGGTAACTGCGCAGTATAAAGTATTTTATCATATATTTGGAGGAAGAGATTCTGGTGTGTATTACAGGGTTTATTTGAAGAATCCTCCAACTTCAGCGTACTATTCAACAAATCCAATCCTTCAAGTTGATTTCGGCTTTATTCCCAGAGGGGAATATAGAAGTGAATCAAGAGATTTCACAGCTCCGGAGGGATATAAGGAATTATGTGTTGATATAAACGGGAAAGAAGAATGTGGATTTAATCAGGTATCAAGTGATTTTGCAGTAGATTATTTGAGAGAGAAATTAGTTGCAGATGAACTGATAACTAAGAATATAAGGAGCGAGAAGGAATGTGTCAGCAGCAGTCCGAGTTTTGCCGGAGCTGTTGCTAATTTGCCAAGCCCTGGAGCTGCTTTGGAGCAGGGAATTGCCGGGGAAAATTACAAGAGGGGAATAATAAGAATATGCGCATCGCAGAATCCGGGAGGAAGCATTAACCCAAGAAGATATGTTGATGTTGGATATTGTCAGGATGAAAAGACAAGATGCTGGCTGGATCAGAATAGCGTATCTGAAGCAGTAAAGGAAAATGCAGGAGTGAGAAATGCAACCTTGAGAGAATTGGAAGTTCTGCAGAAAGAAACTCTGCAAAAACAAGGGATAGTTTTAGGAGATAAAGATGCAATTGCGGCATTAAAGGAATTGGAAGCTGACAAAAATAGGCTTGAGGGATTTGAATCTGCAGGAGAAGCAAGCGATGAAGGAAGCAAGATTATTAAAAAAGCAGACGGAATATTTGACCAGCTTTTCTATAATCATCATAAAGCTAAATTATTATTAATTAAAGGCCAGGTATATCAGAAAGTTGCGGAATTTTATTATAATTCTTACAGGAGCAAAGCAGATGTAGAAAAAGAGAAAAAAGACTTTAATCAGCCTCCTGAAAGCGTGACATCTGATAGCTATGAAACTGATGAAGGAACGAGCAAAGATGCTGAGAAAGGAACAGAAGCTGAAAAACCTAGCGAGGGCGTAGCTTCCGGTTCTATGGGAAAAGCAGACTTTTTGTTAATTTTAAGCAGCGACAGTAAATTTTACTATTTTTATGATTTGACTAAAAACAGTTTAAATGGGATTTATTTAGATAAAAGTTCAAATACAATTTACAGAACTGATGTGACTGGCTTTGATTTTATAAATCCTGATGATAAGATTGGAACTTTCCACGGCGATTTAGGAAGCGGAGGGCAAATAGCAATAAAACCAGGGTATTTGGATTCTTTATCCAAAGAAAATAAGGCGTTGCAAGGAGCCGAAGTTACTAATTATAAAGTTTATTCAACTGAGGAAAAAATACCATTTAAACCAACCGAGAATACAGCAAATTCAAGATTTACATTTATTGTAAGCGGAAACAAGGTTTATGTTTACGACATTGCAAAAAAAGAAATTACAACTATTTATACAAAAGAGAGGCAGTTATTTAATGATGTAGGTTTAGATGATTATATAGGGAAAGTTAATGGAGATTTGGAAAGAGGAAATATTTTTATTGAGCCAGATGGAGTTTATCATATTAGTTTTGAATTATATAAATTATTAAATGGGGCAAAAATAGAAGACTCGTTTGTTTATATAAGTGCTTCTGATGCAGTTGCTCCAGATTTTAAAATAGATGTTACTGCGAAAAAGAAAAAATTATATGACATAATTAAAAGGAAAACTACAGATTTTTACATTGAAGATAATAAAATATTCTTGAGTAAATTTTTGGTTGAAGATTTATTTTTAGGCAGAATAGGTAGTAATAAAAGAATTATTTTATTACCTGAAGTTAAATCTGAAATTGGCAATGATTATAATAGGCTTAATAGAGCTTATATTGTAGGCGATATTATTTATTCGGAAGAGAGATATAAGATTTTTAGGACCAGTACTTCTGATTCTGGGCAGGCCGGAGCAGTGCAATCTGGAAGTTCGCAAAATCAGATAGAATCCAAAAATAAAGACGAATTTCCTCAGGCAGAAGGCGAGCCCTTTGAATAATTAATTATCCAAGATTTGGCCCACCGGAGCAGGCGCATTTGTTTGGACTGATGGAGAATTTGTTTTAACCTGCGTAAGCATTTTTTCATAATCTCTCTTTGAAACTGCAGTCGGGTTGTAAATGCCTTGAGCACTTTCAAGAATTATGTCCCCATTTGGAGTTATTCTTCTTTTTGTTCCCGGCTTTGGAAACCTGTAGAAATTAAGGCTTTCCGGATATGAAGAAGTTTCTTTTCTTACTATGTATTCTTCTCCGTTAGCTGTTACAAGAAAAGGCATATTAAATGGAATGTCATTTTCTGTGTAAGTTATAGTTTCCAGTTCTTTTCCAGCGCCTCCAAGACTCCAGGCATGCCTGTTAATAGTTGGGGCATTAGTGTCTTTTCTTTTCAATTTTATTTTTGTCAGCGCTTTTCCAGAGGAATTTGTAACAAGAGTTGAGACATAAAATCTATCTGCATCTAAATCTAATTTTCTTGCATCATCATTAAAGACAAGCTCTGAATCTGAAGAAACATATATTAAATCAGATAATGTGTTAGTGTGTATTTTTTCATGCCCTCTTCCTTTGACAGAGTATAACTGCTGTCCATCAACTATAAATTGAGTTACTTTAAATGGCGCGTTTTCGTTGCTGATTGATGAGGTTTTAAGATTTGTTATGTTCCAGGGAGTTTGATATTGAGGTAATTGGGTTTGCTTAGCTGATTGGGCAACTCTCTGGGTTTCTGTTATTGACGGAATTGCTTGAGTTATTTGCGTTTTTGATACTGATGGGACGACAAGTGCTTGAGTTTCAGTTATTGACTGGATTGCTGATGGGAGCGTTGAAGTAGAAGTTAATAATTCAAGTTTTGATGTTTGAGCTTTTTGCTCTTGGGAGATTTGCTCTTCTTTGGCTTTTGGTTCTGGTTTGCATCCGTTATATATTAATAAACTGCCTACTAAAAGTCCTGTTAAGCCTGCACCTGTTAAAAGTATATTTTTAAGAGCTTTTGTAATCTGGTGAGTATCGTTTATATAGTATATTTTATCTCTTACATAATAAGAGTATTGTTTTAGGCGATTTTCATGAAGGTTTTTTTCAGCTTCATCTCTTGCTTCTGCTATTTGGCCCTCTGCGTTAATTAAGTCTTGAAGCATTTGATTAGGAAATTCTTTGTTTTTACAATATTTGGATAATTCTCTGCCATTTTCTTTTAGATAGGTTTTAACATTTTCGGTGTTTACATCACCTTTTATAGGAATACCTTCAATATCAGGAGATTTGAAAGAGAAATTTCTTTTAAAGAAAGACCTTCTTTTTGCTTCTTTTTTATCAGGTAAATTAGGAGCATTAGGAGATTTTTCTTGTTTTCCCTGATTTTGTTCTTGCGGGTTTTGTCCGTTTGTCATGGAAATTAAAGAAATAAAGGGTATTTAAATGTTTCTATTTTGTTGTCTTGTATAAGGGGTAACATAATTATTTGTTGATATTAAATGGGTTATTTAACAAACTCCGCATTTTCAGCATTTTTAAAAAAATCATCCCCGGTTAAAAAAGTAAAACCTGTCTTTTTTGATAACATATAACCAATACAATCCACATAACTTAATCTTTTTTTGTAGTTCTTTTTTCTGAATTTTGCTGCTTCTATTGCTACTTCTTCATCTATTTCTAAAAAAGAAAAATTAAATTTCTTTAATGTCTCATCAGCTTTATCTTCGCTTAAATTAGACAGCAAGAAAAAATAAAATTCAGACAAATTCAAAGTTGTCGTTGTAATAGATAATTCTGCATATTTTTTATAATTCTCATTTCCTTTAATAATTTCTGCAAGAGTATATGTATCAAAAAAATAGTTCACGCTAATCTTCTTCATGCCAAAAAGCTTTATCTACTTCTTGTAATGCTTTTTGAGTATCTACTTTATTTAGCTCTTTTTTCAATATGCCAAAAACATCTTTAACTTTAGTTTTATCCTTGGATTGCACAGTAACAGTAATTTCTTTTCCTTAACGCAGATTTTCTTTTTCAACAATCTTTATAGGCAGGATTATACCGAATGAATTTCCCCATTTCTTTACTTTTACATTAATTTGCTCCATTAGTTATACATGTATAATTATTATATCAAGGAACTTGACAAAAACCACGCCTTTTAAGGCGTGGTCGTTCCTTGAGCATCCAAAAAACGAGTGCCTGTCACAAACCTCACCTTTTAAGGTGCGGTGGCACATCGTTTTTTTGATTCTAATCTCTAGAAAAGTTTTTTATAGGCTGAAAAGGAAGTAATGGTATGAAAAAGGGGCAAAAGGCAGTTTATGCTTCTTTATTTTGCATAATAGCTGCTTTTATTTTGGGCTTTTATATTGATAAGAAAACAGCTATAATGCTTGCTTTGTCTTTTATATTAGTCTATTCTTATTTGATTTATAGAGAGAAAATAGGCCAGGAGCTTGTAGTTGCAGGGCTTTTTGGGCTGATAATAACCTCATATTATACTTATGAATATACAACTTTGAATTTGGCTTTGGGGAAAATTAATTTATTTCCGTTTATGTCATGGACTTTCGGGCTGATAGTTTTAAGAGAAATATATGAAAGAAGCAGAGTAAGAAACAAATTCCTGATTATTTCAATGCTTTACATATTAGTTCTTTTTATTGTTGAGTATATAGGGTATTATCTTCTTGGAATAAGATTGAATTCAAACTATCCGAGTCTGCTTAATATTGGAGTAATACATGCCCCAATTGAAATGAAGATATTTTATGTTCTTGCAGGACCAGTGTATCTTTTGGCGACCGATTATCTGAAAGTAAGATAAATAGGGGCCATTTCGATTTCTTTTATGGAAATGCGGGGACTAGGATTTGAACCTAGGAAGGCACTAAGCCACGCGGGCCTAAACCGCGTCCATTTGACCGCTCTGGCATCCCCGCTTCATTAATAGTGAATTATCTATATAAAAAGATGTTGATAATTATTAATTCTTAATATTATTTCCGAAGATGATTTGACTTGTTATTATTTAGCAGATGCTTTTTCAGCAGCTGCAACTTTGGCTTTTAGTTTATCTTCTAATTTCAGCCTTTCTATTAATTCTTTATACCTGTTTCTTATCGTGACTTCTGTTATTCCGGCAACGTCTGCAACTTCTCTTTGCGTTTTCTTTTCATCATTCATCAAGGCCGCAACATATAATGCGGCTGCTGCGACTCCTGCAGGGCCTCTTCCAGATGTTAATTCAGAAATATCTGCTTTTTTTAAAATTTTGAGGGCTTGATTTTGCGCCTTTGGTGATAAATGCAAGATTGAGGAAAATCTTGAGATATAGTCTTTTGGAGAGCTTGGAGTAATTTTAATTTTTAATTTTCTGACAACAAATCTGTATGTTCTGCCAATTTCTTTTCTTTCAACATCTGATGCAGAGGCAATTTCGTCTAAGGTTCTCGGTATATTATAGCTTCTACATGCTGCATAGATACAAGCTGCAATGACTGATTCCATGCTTCTGCCTCTAACTAATCCGCGCTGCAGAACAAAGTTATAGACTCTTGATGCTTCGTCTCTTACTACCGAAGGTAAATTAAGAAAACTTGCGACGCGCCTTAATTCTGCCATTGCCAATCTTAAATTTCTTTCAATGGAAGTTGAGACTCTTTCCTGCCATTTTTTTAACCTTAGAAATTTTCTTGTCTGACCTGCTTCAAGCCTGTAAATATCTGAAATTTCACCAACATTAGTTGTAAGGCCTTTGTCAAATTTTTGCAGGGACATTGGTGCACCGCCACGGCCTTTTTTATCTGCTTTGTCAAATTGACCCCCTAAATCCTGGCCCGTATCAACCATTTTTTCTTCTATAATAAGGCCGCACTCATTGCATATGATTTCGCCTTTTTGATCATCATATGTTAAATTTACAGAACCGCATTCTGGGCATCTTTTTACATATGTCATTTTAATATTTGTTTAATTTAGTTAAGCAAAAGGTTTAAAAGTTTTACTGATATATGAGTATTTAAAACTTTCTATTTTAATATTTTAAATTTTCACCCCGACGATATTAATTATGAATTTTAATATATATTATGTAAAATATATTTTATAATAGTTACTTTAATTTATACATATTGGGCAGTTTATGAATAGTTGTCAGATAGGCTAAAAAGTGTTAATTTATTTTGATATTTAAGAAATTATAATTAATTAATGTGTTATTTTTACTTATTTTCAAGAAGGGTAGCGTTAATACACCCTTCTTGGCCCGGCCTATTAGTAATTCTGGCTTTGCCTAATGAGGTTTCAATAATTGCTCCTTTTATTAATCTGTTTTGGCGGGCAAAGAATTTATTTTGCGGGGTTTCAAGGACATTTTTTATCTCTACTTTTTGAGTTTTACCTTTTATGTTAATGTTGGCAGTATTTGCTTTTAACAAGACAATTTTTTGATTTCCTCCTCTTATGCGGAGGGTTTTCTTTTTAGTTTCTCCTAATATGACATGCCTTTCTAAGCCCGGGTGCTCATAAAGCTTTTTCTTTCTATTGGCATGATATTTTCCTCCTGAAATTTTTCTGCCTTTGTTCATGAACAAAGGTTAATTGAGGGATTTAAATAGTTTGCCCTAAAATTCTAAAATTTTAAAATCCAGGGAAAAGAAGACTAAATCCAGACATCATTAATTTTTGCAGCAAAAGATTTATTTTTCAGAATGACGATAAGTTTAAATATGTTGAAAAATGAAAGCAGTTATGGTGAATGGGATTGAGAGGCCTCTTGATCTTCTAAATAATTCAAAGGGCAAGGAAGTTTTAGTGCAGTTGAAAGGTGAAAAGCAGTTTGTAGGAACTTTATTAGCTTTTGATATTCACATAAATGTAGTTCTTGACAATGCCAAGGAAATTGAAAACGGGGAAGTTAAGAAAAATATCGGGATTACATTTTTGAGGGGAGACACAATCATATTTATTTCTCCGGCTTCAACAAGCAAATAGTCAGAGATAGTTTTTAATTAGCTCAACTTTATCCTTTCTATTTATTAGTTGATAAAATCTTTTGGCTTCCTTTAATGGTAGGATTGGAAGGTTTAAATCTTTCCAGAAAATAATTTTTATTTTGACAAGCATCTCTAGATTTTTGTTGTTGTAAGAAAGAAATTCAATATCTTGATCATTAATCTTAATATGAACGGCATTGGACTCGATATCTTTTTTGTACTTTATTTTTTCGTTAAAGATTTTGGAAATTTTTTGTAGCCCAAGATTATTTGTTGCGATATCAATATCTTTTGGCTGCACGGGAAGGTTTTGTATCAATAGATTGCTACTTCCTTCAAGTCGCCAATTTATATTTTGGTCTTTTATTTCACCGGAAATAATTTTAAGAATCTTGTAAACTTCTTGTTCATTCATTTTAAATTACAATTTTATCAAAGTCTTTTGCTATTCTAGTGTTTTTGAAAATTTTTTTGGCTTCTTTTTCAATTATTTTTTGATTATGCTCGTACCTTTGAGATATATGCGTGAGAATGAGAGATTTTGAGCTTGAGCTTTTTGCTATTTGAGCTGCATCTTTTGAGGTTAAGTGCTTATACTCTTTTGCTTTTTCTGAATCTTTTTCAGAAAAAGTTGATTCTGTAATTAATAAATCTGAATTTTTTGCGAGCTTAACTGCGCCGGCGTTAAATGCAGTGTCAAGTATTATTGTAATTTTTCTGCCTTTTTCTTTTGAAATTACAGAAGACGCTTTAATTTTTTTATTATTCCAGACAATGTTTTTGCCTTGCTGGAGATGCTTTAACAAAGGGGAATTTGGAAGCTTTAATTTCTTGAGAGCAGATTTGTTTAAATGAATTTTATCTTTGAGAATTAGGGAGTATGCTAAAGTTGGAGTGCCATGCTGCATTTCCTTGGCTTCTATTAAGAATAAAGGAGTTTCCAGGATTTTTCCAGAGGAGATTTCATGAATTTCAAGAGCAATTTTGAAATCTTTTATTAATTCCTGAATAAGCGATATGTTTTTCTTAGTTCCATGAGGGCCATATATTTCTAATTTTTTCTGGTAATTTGACATTGCCAATGTTTGAAATAATCCCGGAAGGCCGAAAATGTGGTCTCCGTGCCAGTGGGTTATGAAGATTCTTGTCAGTTTGGTTGGGCTTATGTTGGCTGTTCTTAGCTGTCTTTGAATGCCTTCCCCGCAGTCAAATAAAATATTTTCATTAGCAAAGCTAAGTAAAATTCCTGTGTGATTTCTTGTTTTTGTCGGAATTGCATTACTTGTGCCTAAAAAAATAAGGGCTATTTTTTCCATTGCTTAAAAAGAAGAAGATTGTTTATAAAGATTTGTTAAAAATATAAAGGAAGATTTATAATAAGGTCTTCTTAGCGAAAAGGTTTATAAAAAAGAATTGCTATCTTTAAATATGAATAAAAAAAGAGTGCTGTTAGTATTCTCGCTTATTTTAATATTTGCAGGAGCATTAATGATGCTTCAAATTCAGAGATATGGAAGCTTAATGGGGTTTGTTTATTATAGCCAGGAAGATGATTCTTTAGCAGATAAGGCAATGGATTACGGAAGGATATTTGTATATGCGAGATTTTTAATAATTTCAATTGTATGTATTTTTATTGTAGAGTATATTTATAGATTTCATAAAAAGATGAATAAGATAGGACAGAAGCCATTTGTGAGAAATTTTATTAATATAAATTTAAAGGATGTTTAATATTTAATAGATAATGTTTAAATAACAATCTTATTTTTAGGGTTTATGCTCCCGTAGCTCAGCCTGAATAGAGCATCGGACTTCTAATCCGAGGGTCGCAGGTTTAAATCCTG